>JAIFKY010000103.1 GCA_020049345.1 Anaerolinea sp. | reverse complement strand
TCCTTGCTGATTTTTCCAAAACGCGCGTTTGTCAATTTGGCAAGATCAGTTACGGGCAGTTGAATGTCTAATCCGCGCTGACCGCCTGAAATATAAATTTTTTCAAAGCTTTGCGCGGCGGAATCAATGACCACTTGAAAGCCTTTGTTGATCAGCGCCAGCGGAGAGATGCCGCCCGCCTGCAAGCCGGTCAGGGCTTCTGCTTCGCGCTCGGTGGGCAGGGAGACCTTTTTTTCGGCGAAGAAAGAGGCTAGGAGTTTTAAATCCACAGTTCGGGGGCCGGGAATGACCGCAAGGACAGGCTTCTTTTTTTCGCGCGTGATCACAATCGTCTTAAAGACTTGATCGGGGGGGACACCCATCACCTGCGCGGCTTCCATTGCGCCAAGTTTTTCACGGGGCAATTCATGGGCGGCATAGGCTACTTTGTGCGCATCCAAAAATCTTGTGATATTATTTGTGACAGCCATATTTTGTGAACTCCCATATCATTATAAACTCACCTTACGCTGACGTGGAATTATTATGAAATCAGTCACCACCACCATTCCGCTTGAGAAACTTCTCGAGCAATTGCCAGAAACCTACACAATCACTGACCGAGAGTTGATTCAGCGCGCCTATCGGGTGGCAGAGGAAGCGCACCGCGAGCAAAAGCGTCATTCGGGTGAGCCGTACATTAATCACTGCATTGCAGTTGCCAGTATTTTATCTGAATTAAAAGTTCCGCCAGAGGTGGTTGCCGCGGGACTTTTGCATGATACCGTGGAAGATACACCCATCACGCTGGCTGACATACGCCTTGACTTTGGGAATACGATCACCGCGCTGGTGGATGGGGTTACAAAATTGACTCACCTGCCGCGCGTTTCACGCGGAGATCAACACGCTGAAAATAACGATAATGGGCAGGAAGAAGCGCTGATTGCTCCTGCCTTGCTTGGTCGCAAAGAAGACATTGTTGCAGAAACTTTACGCAAAACTTTTCTTGCCATGGGCGAGGATGTGCGCGTGATGTTCATTAAACTGGCTGACCGGCTGCACAACATGCGCACGCTCAGCCACATGCCTGAGCATAAACGAAAGCGCATTGCCCAGGAAACGTTGGATATTTTTGCGCCCGTTGCCAACCGCCTGGGCATTTGGCAGATCAAATGGGAACTTGAAGACCTTGGCTTTCGCTATGTAAACCCTGAAAAATACAAAGAGATTGCGGAACTTCTAACCGAAAAAAGACCAGACCGCGAAGCCCAACTTGAAGCCATAAAAGAAAAAATGGTGAAGTTGCTTGAAAACAATAACATCAGAGCCGAGATCAGCGGGCGCCCAAAACATATTTACTCGATTTACAAAAAAATGCAGAAGAAGGATAAAGCCTTCGACATGGTGCGTGATGTGCGGGCGGTACGTCTGATTGTGCCAGATGTTCCATCCTGCTACGCCGCGTTGGGCGTGATCCACACCACGTGGCGGCCAATCCCCGGCGAGTTCGATGATTACATTGCCGCGCCCAAAGATAACAATTATCAATCCCTGCATACCGCCATATTCTATGACGACAAACGTCCGCTCGAAGTGCAGATCCGCACCACAGATATGCACCTCAACGCCGAGTACGGAATTGCCGCGCACTGGCAATACAAGGAAGGCTCAAAACACGCAGACAAGAATTATGAAAACCTGATCAACTCACTGCGCTCAAAAATGGAATGGGGATCAGATGTGCGCGACGCGGCTGAGTTTGTCGAATCGATGCGGAGCGATGTATTTCAAGATCGCGTTTATATTTTCACCCCGCGCGGCGACATCATTGACCTGCCCGCCGGTTCCACGCCGATTGACTTTGCGTACCACGTCCACACCGATATTGGTCACTGCTGCCGAGGCGCGCGCGTTAATGGAAAACTTGTCCCGTTGTATCAGGAATTAAAGACTGGCGATCAGGTTGAAATTCTAACTGCGAAGCGCGGCACGCCCAGCCGCGACTGGTTGAACGTCAACCTGGGGCTTGTCCGCACGCAACGCGCGCGTTCAAAAATCAAGGTCTGGTTCAAAAAACAGGAAGATGAACAAAATCTGGCGCAGGGTCGCGACAGTTTGGAAAGGGAATTACAACGCCTCGGACTCAAAGACATCAACTTTGAAAAGGTGGCGCGCGACCTTAATTACAAAACGCCAGAAGAAATGTTCATTGAACTGGGCAACGGCGATCTCTCGGTCAACAAGATCATCAAGCAATTTGCGCAGCATGAAGAAGCGGATGAGATTTTCGAAATCAACCGATCTGCCGCGCCAACCACATCCACCAATGCCATAGAAGTGGTTGGGCTAAAGGGGATGCTCTCCTCGATGGCGCATTGTTGCAACCCCATGCCTGGTGATCCAGTTGTTGGCTTCATCACCCGTGGACGCGGCGCAACCATTCACCGCCAGGACTGCCCCAACATTCTCCAAACCAAAGAGCGCGAACGCCTGCTTCAAGTAGGCTGGGGGCGTGTGGAACGTACCTACCCCGTGCCAATTCAAATAAAAGCCTACGACCGTCAGGGATTGGTCAGTGATATTTCCAACATGCTTTCAGATGAAAGCATCAACATTGCCGATGTAAAAGTAAATGTCAACCGCAGCATGGCCGACCTGCGCCTGATCATCGAAGTAAAAGACCTGACACAACTCAGCCGTGTGCTTGCCCGCATTGAAAACCTGCCCAATATCATGGAAGCGCATCGAAGCAATCCGGGATAACCAAGGTGGATTTGGAAAAAGGAATCCTTACGTGACGCCTCAAAAAAATAATGTTGTAAAAATCTTAATCGGACTGTTGGTGCTTTTATCGGTTACTTTGCGTTTCATGTCCCTTCCCTATTCAAACCGCGACATGATCATCCACAACCTGCGATGGTATGAAACACTGAATCAACAGGGGATTGATAAAGCCCTCGCGACAAATTTTGCAAACTACACCCCGCCATACACGTACTTTATTGCGCTGGCAACCCTCACCCATAATTTTATTCCACCGCTTACCGCCATAAAAATCATTCCCATCTGTTTTGACCTGCTTGGCGCCTTCTTTATTTACAAGATCGTCAAACTAAAATATCAGCAAGGGAATTTATCACATCTGGCGGCGGCGATTTATTTTGCGGCTCCGACCATTCTTTTGAACAGCGCCTATTGGGGACAGGCTGATTCGATTTACACCTCCGCCCTGCTGATCTGCATTTACTTTCTGGTGACAGAAAGACCCTTTATCGCCATGCTGGCATTCGGCGCTGCGTTTTCTTTCAAAGCGCAGGCTGTTTTTTTAATTCCATTTCTGGGAATTATGCTGTTTCGGAAAAAAATTCACTGGCTGTACTTCGGCTTAATTCCGCTTGTTTACCTGCTCGCAATAGCCCCCGTGGTCATCCTTGGCAGACCGTTGATTGACGCACTGCTGATTTATGTAAAACAGTCAGGTTCGTACCCCGTGCTTTCAATGAACGCGCCAAATATTTATATCCTGTTTCCAAATGAGTGGTATTCGTTCATCATGCCGCTTGGGCTTGTCGTGGCTGTCTTATTGATCCTGCGCTGGGTGTATGTTACCTTGCAAGCCGCAACAACGCTGGATCATAAATATCTCATTCTCATCGCGCTCATCTCAACCACTTTAATTCCCTTCCTTTTGCCAAAAATGCACGACCGCTATTTTTACCCGTCGGATGTTTTATCCATTGCGCTTGCCTTTTACTGGCCGTCGCTGTGGTTTGTTCCCATACTTTATCAACTTGGATCACTCGGCGCAACATCCATCTTTCTTGTCAAAGCCGATCCAGCGTTTATTGTTATTGGATTTTTATTCAACACCGTCGCGCTTGCCGTCCTGCTGCGAAAACAAAGTGAGGTTGAAAATCGCGCCGCGACAAACAAAACCGTCTCAATGGCGCTGTCATGGCTGGCATCCATTCTTATTCCAATCATCTTCTTTGGCTTTGGATTAAATATGCTGGTCACGCCTTCTTTTGTCAGAGTGCAATATGCCCTCTCACCCGCCGCGCGCTCCAACTTAACCAAATCCGAAAGATTCCATTGGGCATCACAAAGCGTAGACTATTTGACCAATGACAGAAAAACCAAATTTCTGGAAAATCTCAAATTTGAGAATGGCGCCCTCGTATTTGAAAACCGTGAAATCACCCTGCTGGACAACGCAAAAAAAATGACGCAGGCAGCGCTCGCGCTCCGCAATATATCACTGGCCTTTTGTTTTATATTGGGGTTGCTCGCCTGGGCTGGGAATTGGCTGCCAAAACTAAGCCAGGGAATTTATCGCGGCGGCTGGCTGGCTATGGGGCTAGCGGTCACGCTTGGTCTTGCAAGCATTATCGGCCGCGCCAATCTTAATGCCTATTTTCAAGGCGCAGATACCATCCTGCAATTATTTCCAAACAGTTTCTGGCGCGATTCGCTCCTATTCATGTTGATCATCCTGGGCGGAAGCGGCTTCTTGCTGACAAAAATCATAACCGTATTGCAAGGTCGAATGCAGTATAATCCCGCCGCTTAACCCATGTTATCTGTAGCCGAAGCGCGCGAGCGCATCCTCTCTCATTTTCACCCTGCCGCCGAAGAAAATATTCCGCTGATTGAATGCGCCAACCGCGCGCTTGCAGTGGATATTATCGCGGCGCATGACCTGCCCTCTTTTGACAATTCATCCATGGATGGATTTGCCATCCGCGCAGTGGATTCACGAAACGCCGCCGCATCCTCCATAACTTTGAGCGTAGTCGCAGACATCCCAGCAGGATCAGCGCCGACGGTGACTCTGACGCAAGGGCAAGCCGCGCGTATCATGACCGGCGCACAAATCCCCAGCGGCGCAGACGCCGTCATTGCGGTCGAAGATACAGATTTCAACGACCGCTCGGCAAACACCCTTGCCCCGCAAACAGTTTCCTTCACACGCGCAGTAAAAATCGGCGAGAATATCCGCCCGCGCGGAATGGATTTACACGCAGGCGAAACAGTCCTGCAAAAAGGGCATCGCCTCAAGCCGCAAGATTTGGGATTGCTCGCCATGCTGGGCATGGGTCACATTCGGGTCTACAAAAAGCCGCGCGTGGCGTTGCTCTCATCAGGAGATGAACTGCTGGAAGTGGACGCTCCGCTCAGCGCAGGAAAAATTCACGACTCGAATTCCTACGCCCTCGCCGCGCTGATCCAAAATGCCGAAGCCGATCTCCTGCGGCTGGGCGTTGCAAAAGATACACACCAATCAGTTGAAGGTTTGTTGCAAAAAGCAGTAGACGAACAAGTGGATTTGATCGTCTCATCTGCGGGCGTGAGCGTGGGCGCGTTTGACTTTGTAAAAGAAGTGATCGAATCCAATGGCAGCCTGAATTTTTGGCGCGTAAACATGCGCCCCGGCAAACCGCTGGCATTTGGTGAATATCGCGGCATCCCATTTTTGGGATTGCCAGGCAACCCTGTTTCAGCGCTGGTTGGGTTTGAGGTTTTTGTACGCCCGGCAATCAAACGGCTGAGCGGCCAATTGGACGGAACCAGACTCACAGTTAAGGTAAGATGCGGCGAAGAGATCGAGTCAGATGGACGAGAGAGTTATCTGCGGGCAAAAATCCGCAATGAGAACGGAATCCACATCGCAACATTGACCGGTCATCAGGGTTCGGGAAACCTGCTCTCACTGGTACAGGCGGATGCTTTACTAATTATCCCCGCTGGTGTAAAATGCGTGCCTGTTGGTCAGGAAGTGGACGCCCTACTATTATGAGGAAACATGGATAAATGGTTATACCGCGCATCAATTGCGCTTGTGGTTTTGGGGTTGGCGGTTTCAATTTATATGACCATCTATAAAGTTCTTAATGCCGACGCCATGTGTCTCGGCTCCGGCGATTGCTCCACCGTCAACGCCAGCCGTTATTCTGAAGTTAATGGAATTCCCGTGGCCGTGTTTGGCATATTAGGCTACATGTCAATTCTCGGTGTGCATTTTTTTGAAAACCGTAATCGTTTCTTTAAGCAGAACAGCGCCTTGATGATCTTTGGTATGGCGTTGACAGGCTTTATCTTCACAGTCTGGCTGGTTTATGTTGAAGTCGCCATCCTTAAAGCGTTCTGCCCATTTTGTGTTACATCACAGACTGCAATGACTATTATTTTCATGATTGCGGTCATACGTCTAATTAGACAACCCCAATCTTAGGAGGAAGCAAAATGCCCCGTATTAAATGTCACTACATAGATTGTGTATTCGTGGATGAAGGTTACTGCTCTGCCGCAGCAGTAGAGTTAGACCCGGATGCCGGTTGCAATACCTATTCAGCCACAGACGGCGTCGCAAAGAAAGACGACGACTGGGATGAAGAAGAAGAAACTGAAGAATGGGATGAAGAAGAAGGGGATGACGAAGACGACGACTGGCTCGACGAAGAAGATGAGTTCTAGTTTTGTTTCAGCTTAACTGAGAGACTGTTTAATAACTTCACCACGAAGTCACCAAGACACAAAGCCACAAAGTTTTTCCCTTCGAGTCTTTGAGACTTCGTGCCTTTGTG
>JAIFKY010000076.1 GCA_020049345.1 Anaerolinea sp. | reverse complement strand
AAACCTTGAATTTGTTTTGGGTTTATTTAATAGAACCACGGCTTTTACAGGACGTGTCCCCATGTGGATGATCCTTATGCGTGACGTGTTCCCTCAAAACCGCTGGCTTGGACAGGGATTTGGCACTGTCTGGGCTGATTTGGCTTTTCGTCTTCACATGCGCGACGTAGCGGGCTGGCCATATCCCATTATGATTGGCGATAATGGATTTCTTGATGTATTGCTAAATCTTGGGATTGTTGGGCTTCTTTTATTTTTGTTTAATTATATAAAAGTATGGGTTATATCTGCGCGATATTCTTTGCAGGAACTTAGCCTGGAAGGCTTTTTCCCCATTATTTTTATGATCTATACTCTTTTTGCAAACATAACCTATAGCCTGTTTTTGGAGACAGAAGTTTTTGTTTGGCTGCTAATTGTTACGCTGATGGTTATTTTGACGCAAAAGCGAAATGAAATTTATAACGATTAATACGCAGGGGTGGGTTATTTTTTCTTGAAAATAACAACCTTTGATGAGCGATACGCAACCGAATATTCCTGCGCGCTTTCCAACGCTGTGATCAATCCGCGCGTGGTTCGGTTGGATGTTTCAACGGGTTTACAGTTACTGGTTGGAGTTTGGATCGCTACATAGACATAATCATAGTTTGCGTCAAAATAACTGGATTCACGATTCAGGCAGTCCAATCCTTCGTCAATGCAACTTTGAAGACCCGCTCTATGTCCCATAAATTCCCCGAATGAGTTTCCGGTTAACCATTCCCTGCCTTGTAATGTAGACAGACTGGTTCTTTCGGACAAAGCCGGGAACCATTCCGCGCTGGATTCGCACATTGCGTCCGGTTCGCCGGTTAGGACAAGGAATTGGCTGTTGACGGGGGTGTTCTTTTTTATCCATTGCATCGCTGTCTGTTCGCCGCTTGATACATGATTCTGTGAGAGTAAAAATCCCTGATAAACAAAATTGAAAAGAAGGTACGGCGTTAGGACAAAGAGAAAGACCCGGACACTGCGCCCCGTATTTGCTTCGTCAAGTTTTGAAATTGCCGGCAGTAAAATTTCGGTGATGAATATGCCAGCCGCAAGCGCAAGTGGAATATTTCCAACGGTGTGCGCGCTGCGCGGTTGAACGAGATACATCAGCACAAGCATTGTGGGAATAAAATACTGCTTTTTGATAACGAGCAGTGTCATTCCCAAAACCCCAAAGACGCCGAGTATATCCAGGTACGGTTCCTCGGTGATGAGATCAATATTTATCAGCCGCAGAACAGCCCAAATGGTTTGTCCACCGGTTTGGAGCGCGGCGAGAAGCGTTTCAAATCCATGCCGGTTGATCACCAACGCATACCAGGGTCCGGCAAGGATGAGAACCCCGAGGGCAACCAATCCGCCTTGGATCGCGCTTTTCAACGAACGCGATTTTGCCAGCCAGATATAAACTGGGATGGCGATTGCAAAAACGGTTGACTCGGTGTGGCTCAAGACGGTCATACTGCCAAAAAAAATTACTCCCCAAATTGCGCGCGAGTTGTTTTTTGCCAGTAATTTGTATGCAAATAATATTGTGAGCATCAGGAAGAACGTACCAAAACTTCGCGTTAGTCCGCCGCCTGCAGAGAGCCAGGTATTTAGGTGTGGCGTAAGCGCAAAGATCAAGGCCGCAATGGCGCTGGTGAATTTATCCCCCGTTAATTCCTTTGCGAGAAAATACAAAGCCGGAATACACGCGGTGTTGATGATTGCCGGCAGCCATTGCAATATTTGAATTAATGAAATGTTGAATAGGTCACTTAACCCCGCGCCGATGTAAAACGCCAGCGGCGGATATGCAAATGGGATATTTAATTGATTGTAGGATGTGTAAAGTGGTGGGAGGAAATGGTTTGCCTGCAAATCTTTCATCATCACATAAAACATCCCGCCGTCGTTGACGGGAAAGCCAGCCAGCCACGAAGGAAGGAGGCGAGATATTCCGCCGAAAAGCAATGCGGCAAGCAGGATTAATAATCCGATTTCATCTTTGCCAGGTTTTGATTTACTCAACATCCCGATCCTTTATTTGTTTCTTTTGAAAATAAATATATCTTTGGCGTCGTAGACGAGAGTATATTCTGATGATGCTTTTAGAGAGGTGACTATGTCCCGTGTTTTTCGGGATGTTGCATCAAGCGGCGCACATTTGCTGGTTGTGGCTTTGTTGGAAATATAAATGTAATCAAGGTTTGTTGTGAAATATTCAATTTGTTGATTAACACAACTTAAATCCTCGTTGATGCATTGTTGAATGTTACCTCTTTGATTGGTAAATTCGTCAAATTTATTTCCAAGCAGCCATTCCCTGCCCTGGAGTGTAGTTAGGCTGGTTCTTTGCGTAAGCGCCGGAAACCATTCTGATGTAGAGTCGCACATTGCGTCTGCGTCACCCGTCAACGCCAAAAAAAGGCTGTTTGCAGGCGTGTTATCCATGACCCATTGCATGGCAGTTCTTTCTGTCTCTGCGACATGGTTTTGGGAAATCAAAAATCCCTGATATGTGGAGTTGATAAGAAGATAGGGCATTGTAACTATAAATAAAATAATCGCGCTGCGTTTTTCGGGTTTGTTTCCTGTTTGGGCTAGGGCTGGCAGGATGGCTTCAGTGATAAAAAAACCACCAGCCATGGCAAGTGAAATATTTCCGATTGTGTGCGCGCTTCTTGGTTCGATAAGGTATATGAGGATGAGCATACCGGGAATGATATATTGTCGTCTGATGATTAACAGCATGACGCCTAAAATGCAAATTGCGCCTAAAAGATCAAGGTATGGCTCGGCGGTGATGCCATCCATGTTTATCAGGATAAACGGCGACCAGATGCTATGTCTGCCGGTTTGGGTTGCGGCAATCAGCGTTTGAATCCCATGGTTTTTGATGACCAGTCCATACCAGGGCGAGGTGATTAATAGTACGCCCATTGAAACCCAAATCCCATCTATAAGGCCTTTTAAAGTGCGCGATTTTGTTACCCAAATGTATACGCAAATTCCCAATGCGTACAGGATCGATTCGGGGTGGCTGAGAACAGTCAGGCTTCCAAATAGGATTGTCTTCCACAGGTTTGCGCGGTTGTCTTGTGTAAATAGGCGGTGAGCGTAAAGCGCGGTGAAAGTCATAAACAGCATCCCCAGACTGCGCGTTAATCCGCCGCCCATGGATGGCCATTCAGACATGTGCGGTATCAATGCGTAAATAAATGCGGCCGCCGCGCTGTTTAATTTATTCCCCGTAATTTCCTTTGCCAAAAAATAAAATGTCGGAACACAAAATATATTTACAATCCCTGGCAGCCAGCGGACAATTTCGATTGGTGAAATATGAAGGATATCGCTGAGTCCAGCGCCGATATAAAAAGCCAGCGGCGGATAGGCAAATGGAATATTTAAGTTGTTGTATGAGGTGTACAGCGGCAACAAGTAATGATTCGCCTGCAAGTCTTTTAGCATTACATAAAACATTCCGCCGTCGTTGACTGGGAATCCCGCTAAAAAGGCGGGAAAGATACGAAACAGTCCGCCAAAAAGAATGGATGCGATTACCAGCAGTGTTCCAATATCGTCCGAATTTAATTTTGAAAAGCCGCCGAGTTTGGGCATGTTTCTCATTGTTTGATAAACTTCTTTTGCCACTCAAACAATCTGTTTAATGCTTCGATTGGCGACAGGGCGTTTACATCCAACTCTTTCAACTCATCCAACAAGGGGCTTGTTTCGGGGAATAACGCGGCTTGTTGCGCGGCATGTGGGTGTATTTTTACAGCGCGCCCCGATGTCTTTTCAAGTTCCAACATAATTTCATTGGCGCGTTGAATCACCGGTGCAGGCAAGCCCGCCAGTTGTGCCACATGGATTCCGTATGAACGGTCCGCGCCGCCGGCGATGATTTTATGCAGAAATACAACCTTATTATCTGCCTCGCTCACAGCTACGTTGTAATTACGAATGCCCGGCAGGAGATCCGCCAATTGAGTCAGTTCGTGATAATGTGTTGCAAACAAAGTCTTCGCGCGTAGTTGCGGATGGTTGTGAATGTACTCAATAATTCCCCAGGCAATCGAAAGCCCGTCGTACGTTGAAGTGCCGCGCCCAATTTCATCCAATATCAATAATGAACGCGATGTGGCGTGATGCAAAATATTCGCGGCTTCCACCATCTCAACCATAAATGTGGATTGCCCCGCGTGAATTTCATCCTGTGCGCCGATGCGCGTAAAAATTCTATCTACCAACCCAATCTTTGCAGATGCGGCAGGCACAAACGATCCCATTTGCGCCATTAATACGATCAGCGCCGCCTGTCGTAAATAAGTGGATTTACCCGCCATGTTCGGTCCTGTGATAATTCGCACCACTTCGCCTTTTTCAAAGATGACATCATTGGGAATGTATCTATCGGATTTCAACAACTGCTCGACAACAGGGTGGCGCCCCTCGTGGATTTCCAGCCCGCTGCCTTCATGTACCTCGGGCCTGGTGTAGCCTCCGAGGGCCGCTGCTTCGCCCAAAGCGGATAATACATCCAACTCGGCGATGGCGCGCGCCGTGGAAAGTAATTTATGCGCAGCCTTTGATAATTCTGCGCACACTTCTCGAAATATGCGGGTTTCAATTTCCTTGATTCGTTCTTCTGCATTTAAGACCAGCGTTTCATATTCTTTCATCTCAGGCGTAATGAATCGTTCCGCGTTGACTAATGTTTGCTTGCGGATGTAATTTTCAGGAGCCTTGTCCGCTGCGCCGCGTGAGATTTCAATGTAATAGCCAAAGACTTTGTTGTAGCCAACTTTGAGAGTCTTGATCCCCGTTTTTAGTCTTTCAATACCTTCGAGGTTTGCGATCCAGTCGCGGGCGTGTTTGGACGCTTCGATCACGCCATCCAATTCCACAGAATACCCCGCGCGGATCACGCCCGTGTTTTGCAGCGTTGCAGGAGGATCGTCGTCAATTGCGTTTTGCAACAACAAACATTCCTCTTCGCAAACAGACCACTGGCTGTCACTCGCCAATAACCAATTACTAATTACTTCCTTCACCTTCGGCATTTGCCCCAGTGTATTCCTCATCGCCACCAAATCACGCGGCTGTGCCTGTCCGGCAATTACGCGGTTGACCAAACGTTCCAAATCTGCGAGCGGTTTCAAAGCGTTGCGCAACTCAGCGCGGATCATCCCATTGCTGACGAAATATTGCACGCCGTCCTGCCGCTGTACGATTTTGCTTACTTGTAAAAGTGGCTGACTAACCCATTGATGCATGAGGCGCTTGCCCATTGGGGAAATGGCAAAATCCAATGTGCCGAGCAGCGAGCCTTTTCTTTCGCCGCGCAAGGTCTCATCCAATTCAAGGTTTCTACGGGTGGGCGCGTCCAATGTCATAAATTCGCTCAAACTGTAAGATCGTAATGATGTGAGCAGGTTTAGCGCGTTAGGTTGAGTTTCTTTGAGATACTGCACAATCGCGCCCGCGGCTCGCGCAGAGAGGCTGTTATTTTTTATTCCAAATCCAACCAGTGTGGATGATTTGAATTGCGCCAGTAAAGTTTCGCTGCATTTGCCCGGTTCAAATTTCCAGGAGGGGAGGGCGGTTAAGTGTCCTGTAATTCCGTCAGGCAGGGTTTGATTGTCGGGATAAATAATTTCGGCGGGATGTAGGCGTGTTAACTCGGCGCGCAAGGCTTCGAGTGCGAGTTCTGTGACGGCAAACTCTCCCGTTGTCACATCTGTATAGGAAACAGAAGCAGTTGTCCCTTCGAGGATGATCGAGACAAGATAATTGTTTGCGTCGCCGGGCAGGAGTCCGGGTTCGGTTACCGTCCCTGGTGTGACCACTCTCACCACTTTGCGCGGAAAAATCCCCTTGGCTGGCTGGTCGCCAACTTGTTCACAAATGGCAACGTGATAGCCTTTTTCAATCAGCCGCGCCAGATAATTCTCCACGGCATGATATGGAATGCCTGCCAATGGCACACGCATACCGTTTCCGATGGGGCGCGAGGTTAAGACAATATCCAGTTCGCGCGCGGTAATTTGGGCGTCTTCGTCGAAGGTCTCGTAAAAATCGCCGAGGCGGAAAAATACAATGCTGTCTGGGTATTCGCGTTTAATATCCAAATATTGCTGACGAACGGGGGTAACGTCTTCGTTGTTTGCCATATTCACATTCTACGTGCAAGCCCCCAAATGGACAAGGGATGTGATGTCAGATATAATCTTTACTTCATTGTAAAAAAGGAGTGAATATGTATATTGATCCAAACACTGGTGGGATGTTATTCCAGGTCTTAGCGGCTGTATTTGTGGCAGGTTCAGGCGTATTGTTGTTCTTCTCGCGCAATATTCGTGAGGGCATTGCAAAATTGCGCCGTCGGATGCGCAAGGAAGATGAAGAGCAGGAAAAATAATTTAACGGCATGAAAACGATACTTCTCGGTTTTGATTCTTTTGACCCCTCTATATTTGAAGGTATGGCAGGGCAAAATAAATTAACGAACCTTTCCAAGTTTGCCGACGCGGGTGGCTACTCGCGGCTTGAGGTGTGCTCACCGCCGCAAACTGAAGTTTC
>JAIFKY010000005.1 GCA_020049345.1 Anaerolinea sp. | reverse complement strand
TGCTCAAGCCAGACGGTGGTTCGCTGCTCATCTCTCTGATGCTTTTGCCCTGCTCACCACCCCTTTTTCTTGACCTTGGAAAAGCCATGCTTCTCTGGTTTCGCGCCAATTCTGTGGCGCGTGATTTATGGTATGATAAATTAAATTCGTTTTCAAGTATCCATATATTTGAGGCATTCGCGAATTGTAAAAATCTCCAAATATTAGATTCTCCATGATAAAAAGGTAAAGGTGTATATGAATTTTTTTCAGAAAAACAAATCGATTATCGTCATACTACTGATGATCAGTTTCTTTTTCGCCATCCTGCTCATTTTTGTTTCTGGTTTTGTTGACTCAAACTCAGACGCAAAAGCAACTGAAAGTTTATCCTCTCAACAATTAACTTTGGCAACCTCCACCAATAATTTAACGGCATCCACTCCCAATCCTGCTGGTACTCCGGTGCGAATCGCCCCATCAGCAACTTCCGCATCCGGCTCAGGACAAACGCCAACAGCGGCGGCGGGACCGCAAGACGTAACTTCTCCTCCTCCTTCCGTGCAGCCTTTGGCGACAGATGCTCCTCCTGGAACTGACGCTCCTCCTCCACCTACTTTTCAAAGTTCGGTGACTGATGTTCCTCCCGGAACCGACGCCCCGCCGCCTCCCATTCAAAATCAGCCAACAGAAGCTCCGCCTGCTGGAAATGGTAATCCTCCTGGGTCGTAGACATGTTTGATGTGTAAGTAATTTATCTTATATGGAACGTCCCGCAGGTTTGAAAGACAGTCAAATTGTCTCAATTCAATCTGCGGGACGTTCCTGTTATCTTTCCCCATTTTTATAGAGGCTACTTTGCAATCATCCATCCCCAACATAAAAGCATCTGAGCGTTTGAATGTTCTTGTCTTTGGCGCAGGCGCAATTGGGACATATTTCGGCGGTTCGCTTGCCCTTGCGGGACATCATGTTGTCTTTGTGGAACAACCAAAGATGTCCACCGAGTTGCGTGAGCGTGGTTTACGGCTTGACCTCACTATTGATGAAAGAAGAAAAACAAAGGATGTATTCCTGGTTGAGCCGCGTTCTTTTGTGATTGAACCCTCGCTTGAAGGAGCGTTGAAGTTTGGTCCTTTTGATGTCGCGCTTTTTGCCTTGAAATCCTTTGATACCGCCGCCGCCCTTGAAGGCATGAAGCCATTTGCTGATAAATTGCCGCCGATCTTATGCCTCTCAAATGGCGTTGAAAATGAACAAGCCATTGCGCGAATGTTTGGCCCTGAAAAAGTTGTTTATGGCACTGTCACTACTGCAATTGGGCGTCGTGGCGCAGGGGATATTGTGCTGGAGAAGTTGCGCGGCATGGGCGTTGCGGCTGGACACCCGCTTTCAGAGAAACTTGTTGCCGTGTTAGATGACGCATATCTTAACTGTCGCTTATATCCTGACGAACACAGCATGAAATGGTCGAAGATGTTGACCAACCTTGTTTCCAACCCAACCTCTGCAATTTTGAATATGACCGCCGCGCAGGTCTTTGCGAATAAAAAACTATACAAACTCGAAATTGACACGCTAAAAGAATGTCTTGCGGTTATGAAGGCACAGGGACTTGAAGTATACGATCTGCCCGGTACGCCTGTTAAACTGCTGGCTTTTGCCACTAAATTACCGCTCTGGCTTTCCAAGCCTTTTCTCTCCCGCGCCGCAGGCAGTGGACGCGGCGCAAAGATGCCCTCTTTTCATATTGATTTATATTCGGGGCGCGGTCAAAGCGAGGTGGAATATTTGCACGGCGCAATTGTGCGTGAAGGAAAAAAGCGTAACATTCCCACGCCTGTCAACGAATTGCTTACAACCATATTGCTGGCGTTGACCAATAAACAAATTCCGTTGGAAGAATACGCGAATCAGCCGGAGAAACTGTTGATGGCGTTGAACGTAAAACGTTAAATGTTCAACTGAGTTGCCAAAACCATGTCCATAAAAATTGTCCAACCCAGCAAAGATGTTGAACTTCACCTGCCTGATGGTCGTGTGCTTTCGGGTCTGCGCGGCACGCAAGTGGGGGTGTTTCTGCAAAAGGTCAAAGATGATTTTGACGCACCTATTGTTGCCGCGATCATCAACAATGAAATTCACGAACTGACCTATCCGGTTGAGAACGAATCTCATTGCCAGCCTGTCACCATGAGCACAGCCGACGGCGCGCGTATTTATCGCCGTTCCCTCGTCTTTCTGCTTGAACTTGCCTTTGGTGAACTTTTCCCAAATGCCAAGTTGACCATTGATCACTCCGTTTCGTCCGGCGGATTTTACTGCCAGGTTACAGAGCGCAGCAGGTTGACGCAGGGCGAACTTGATTCGCTAAAAATACACATGCAGAAACTCGTGGATGAAGATCATCCGTTCGGGCGCAGGCAGGTTCCCATTCAGGAAGCCATTCAATACTTCAAGGAACTTGGCTACGATGATAAGGTTCGCCTGTTTTCGCACCGTCATAAAGATTATCTTACGTTGTACAGTTTTGACGAGCGCATGGATTATCTGCACGGGTACATGGTTCCATCCACGGGGTATTTGCGTTGGTTTGCCCTCAGTCTTACCAACGGTGGGTTTACACTTCAATTTCCGCGCCGTCATGCGCCTACACATCTTGAGTCGATGGATGATTATCCAAAATTATTAAACACCTTTCGCCAGTATGGCGATTGGCTGACACGCCTTGATATTGACAACGTCGGCGCGCTCAACGATGCCACTCAGTCCGGCCGCGCAGATGAAATCGTGCTGGTTTCAGAGGCGCTCCACGAACAAAACGTCGCCGATATTGCCCAACAGATCGCGCAGAAAAATTCACGCATTATTTTAATTGCAGGTCCATCCTCTTCGGGCAAAACAACAACATCGCGCCGCCTTGCGATTCAATTGCTTGCGCGCGGCATCTCGCCATTTCCGCTGGAGTTGGATAATTACTTTGTTGACCGCACAAAGACTCCGCTTGATGAAGATGGCAATTTTGACTTTGAAACCATTGACGCTTTGGATATCACGCGCCTTGGGCAGGATATCGAAAAACTTCTCGGCGGAGATAAAGTTCAGTTGCCCCGATTCAACTTCAAGGTTGGTATGAGCGAAGCGGGCGATGTCATCCAATTAAAAGATGGGCAGCCGCTAATCCTCGAAGGCATTCATGGGATGAACCCCCGCCTCATTTCTGACCGTTGGGCTGATTCTGCATTCCGAATATATGTCTCTGCCCTGACACAACTCAACCTCGACCGTCACAATCGCGTTTCGACCACCGACACGCGCCTGATTCGGCGTATGGTGCGCGATGCGCGCGAACGTGGATATTCAGCCTCACAAACCATCAGCCGTTGGGAGTCTGTGCGGCGCGGCGAGAAGCGGCACATTTTCCCTTATCAGGAAAATGCAGATGTGATGTTCAACTCGGCGCTGGTCTATGAACTTGCCGCGCTCAAGCCGCTGGTTGAGCCGCTCTTGCGCCAGGTTCAGCACCGCGCTCCTGAATTTATAGAAGCCAGAAGACTGCTTGCTTTCCTCGAATGGTTCCTGCCGCTGGATGCGAGTTTGATCCCTGCCAACTCCATCGTGCGCGAATTTATAGGCGGCTCAAGTCTAAAAGATTTCAAAATCTGGCGAGGGTAGAAGAGCAAAGGACGAATTGTGAAGGATGAAGGATGAAAGAAAACCTTCGACCTTTGACTTTTTTCCATTCATCCTTCATCCTTTATCTCTCATCCTTTTCACTTCTCATGCAACCAACCCTATTCTCCTCCGTTCACCTCACCGTCTCTCAACTGACCTTCCACATTCGCAAGCAATTGGAGAACGACCCAACCTTGCAGGATGTGTGGGTGGAAGGCGAAATTTCAAATCTGGCGCGCCCTGCCTCGGGGCATATTTATTTCACGCTCAAAGATAAGAACGCTTCTCTAAAATGCATGATGTGGAAACAAGATGCGGTGCGTTTGCGTCTCAATTTGCAGGATGGCATGGCAATTGAAGCGCATGGCAGAATTACAGTTTACGAACCGCAAGGCACCTATCAACTTGCGGTCAATCTCATTCAATCCAAGGGCGAAGGCAAGTTGTATCAGGAGTTTTTGCGTCTGAAAGCCATGCTTGAAGCCGAAGGACTTTTTGATCTTGATCGCAAACGCCCCATCCCTGAGTTGCCGCGTGTGATTGGCATTGTCACCTCTGGCACAGGCGCAGCCTTGCGTGACATGCTCAACACCCTTCGCCGCCGCCTGCCGCTCGCGCAAGTGATCCTCGCTTCCTCGCCCGTGCAAGGTGTCGAAGCGCCGCCTGCGCTGGCCAAAGCAATCCAATCACTCAATTCCCAATCTCCTGATGTTATTCTGCTTGCGCGTGGCGGCGGATCCATCGAAGACTTGTGGGCATTCAACGATGAGCAGGTCGTGCGCGCCGTAGTCGATTCAACCGCGCCTGTCATTTGCGGT
Source organism: Anaerolinea sp. (assembly GCA_020049345.1). GTDB lineage: Bacteria > Chloroflexota > Anaerolineae > Anaerolineales > Villigracilaceae > Villigracilis. The sequence goes on along the minus strand of JAIFKY010000005.1, from coordinate 2,136 downwards.
GTGGGGCACGAAACCGATTTCACCCTCTGCGATTTTGCCGCAGATCTCCGCGCCCCAACTCCGACCGCCGCCGCTGAACTTGCATCTCAAACAACAGTGGATGACCTTTATGCGCGGCTCACGCAACATGCAACCCGCATCGCAGATTTAACCTGGAGTCTGGTTTCTGAACAAAAGACATTGATCTCCGCTTTGAGATCGCGCCTGAAATATGTCTCTCCTGAAAGACGCATCCAATCTGAATACCAAAGCCTCGATGAGTTTTCGCGCCGCATGTCGTCTGCGCTGACTCATCGCATCCAATTGCAATCCAGCCATGTAAATGGAATAGCAAAACGTCTGCAATCATTAAATCCCGAAGACATTCTTTCGCGCGGATATGCTATCATCACAAGAAAAGATGATGGTAAAGTTGTATCAAAATTATCACAGGTACAGGGTGAAATGAAAGTCCGTGTCAGTGATGGTGAGTTTGAAGTGAGTAGTGTGAGAAGTAAAAAGTAAATCGTTTGGAGCAATTATGGCAAAGACAACAAAAACACCAAAGACCTCAGAAACCTCAATTGAAACCCTAACCTATGAGGAGGCGCTGACTGAACTCGAAGGCATTGTCGAATCTCTGGAGGATGAGCAGAACCCTCTTGAGGAGTCGATGAAACTCTTTGAGCGGGGACAGGCTCTGGTTACGTATTGCGGCGTTTTGCTTGAGTCCGCTCAGCTCAAAGTGCAAAAATTGACAGAGGCTACGCTTAGCCCCTTCGAGGAAGAATCCGAATGAACCTGGCTGCGATCTTACAAAATAAAGTTTTAATCGCCGTGCTTATTGGTTGGTTGTTGGCGCAGGCGCTAAAAATTCCAACCGAATACTTGCGCTCGCGCCGCTGGATGTGGGCTATGTTTTTTGCGCCAGGGGGTATGCCTTCATCACACTCTGCGCTTTTGGTATCAGGGACTTTGGCTGTGGGCTTGTATCATGGATTTGACAACCCTTTGTTTGGCATTGCGGTCGCCATCACCATGATCGTCGTCCACGACGCGGCAGGTGTGCGCCGGCAGGCAGGCATGCACGCCGAGCGCATCAACCTATTATTTGAAGAATTATTAAAAGGTCATATTTGGGATGAAAACGAACTAAAGGAAGTCATCGGTCACACTCCACTTGAGGTGGTCGGTGGAATTTTACTGGGCTTTCTGGTGGCGATCACGCAATGGTTGTTGTGGCCCTGATGTAAAAAAACTCCAAGTTCTGAAAGAACTTGGAGTTTTTTATTTAACTTCTCTTCAACCTTCTCAAAACCCCGCTCACCAGATATTGCAGTTCAGGCACTCGCAAAATCCATAGCACGGAAACATAAATTCCACCCCCAACCATCACACCGATGATGGAGATGATCCACAGGTTCAGGTCTTTTCCCAAAGAAAGCCAGCCAACTATGGAAAGCGACATTGCCAGCGCGGCAATTAAAGAGGGAATCACGCCGCGCAGGATTCCATTTCCTTCAATTCCTTTTAATCTTTTTCGCATGGCTACAAACAATACAACGGCTTCGAGCGCAGTTGCGAATGAATTTGCCAGCGCAAGTCCGCCGTGAGGCATCCAGCCGATTTGTTCGAAGAGTTTGGCGAATGCGAAACTAAACAGAGCATTCAAGCCCATGGCAAGCGTGCCAACAATCACCGGCGTTTTTGTATCGTGCAGCGCATAAAAAGCGCGCGAAAGAATTTCGACGACAGAATGTCCCACAAGACCCGCTGTGTACCACATCAACGCCCACGAAACCATTTCGGTGGAGTTCGCGTCAAATGCTCCGCGCTGAAACAAGACCGCAACCAGCGGATTCCGCAGGAGAATTAATCCCAGTGTGGATGGAATTGAAAGCAGGAAAATGCCTCGCATGGTGGCGGCAAGAGATGAACGCATCTCAGATATTTCTCCGCGTGAAACTTGCATGGCGAAGGTTGGCAATGCGGCTGTGGCAATGGATTGGGCAATCACAAAGAGCGGCATTGTCATCACCATACGCGCCACATTAATCGAGGACAGACTTCCTTCCCCCAAGCTCGCGGCGATAATGGCATTGATAACGAAATTAATTTGTACCGCCATCACGCCAAATAGCCGTGGTCCCATCAGTC
>JAIFKY010000140.1 GCA_020049345.1 Anaerolinea sp. | reverse complement strand
GTGCGGAGAGGAAAGGGCAGAAAGCAGCGCAACGTGATGTTGATGAACGAGACCCGCAAGGAATTGGCGGAGTGGTTGAAGGTGCGTCCGCGAGTTCCGTCCGATTGTTTTTTCATCGGGCAGGTGGGTGAGGCGATCCAGCCGCGCCTGGTGCAGAGAGTCGTGCAGCGTTATGCGGAAGCTGCCGAGATCGAGGACTTGACTCCGCATGTGCTTCGTCATACGTTCGCGCGCTCCTTGCTCGACAGCGGCGCCACGCCCTTCGAGGTGGCGAAGTTATTGGGGCACAGCAGCCTTGATTCTACTGCGCGTTACACCCAGCCCAGCGAGGAGGATTTGATCAATGCTGTGGAGAGGTCAAAAAGGCGCGATGATCAGAATGGTATAATCAAGGCAATGAAGATTTATCTTGACACTTGCTGCCTAAATCGGCCGTTTGACGACCAGCGTCAGCCCCGCATCCGTCTTGAAGCGGAAGCGGTGACGTTAATTCTGGAGAAAGTCCGCCAGCGCGAATGGAATTGGGTTGGCAGCGAAGTTTTGATTTACGAAATTGAACAAACCGTCAATACCGAACGCAAAGAACGATTACTTCTTTTGGCGCTGGAAGCAAATCAGACCATTGAAATCAGCGAGAAGATTATGGAACGCGCAGAAGCATTGTCATCTTTGGGCTTTGGCGAATATGACGCTCTTCATCTTGCTTCCGCCGAGAGCGTAAAAGTTGACGTTTTTCTAACCACCGATGATCCTTTACAGACCATTGCAAACAGGAACAAGAAACGACTTTCTTCTCTTATTGTAAATAACCCAGTCAAATGGCTGGAAGAGGTATTGAAAAAATGAAAACCCAAACCCTTTCTTTTTACGAAATCCGCACTGTTGGCTTTGAGGCGCTACTCCGCGAACTCGGTCCCGCTGGTGCAATTCGTTTTATCCAGCAATATGAAACAGGGCAGGGAGATTACACCCATGACCGCAGGAAACTTCTGCCCAAGAAATCTGTCCGCGAAATTGGCAGTGAAATCATCAAAGAGCGGCAAGCGAAGAAAAAATGACCAAAAATGCCCTCGTCAAAAACGGGGGCATTTTTTATCTGGGAGAACCCCTGTATCCTGCCAAAGGATGAAGTTTTGACCGTTGGGTATGTCAAAACTTTCTGGCGACTAGGAATTCACTGCCATTTATTACTTTAACTGTTACTAAATTTATTCAATGCTGTTGCCCGCACTAAAACCCCAGGAAAGAGACCACCTTCTTTTTGATTAATTCACTTCGTTTATGAACAAAAGCACTGAAGGCTTCCTGGGTAAGGTTTGTACATGCTTCACGGTATAGTTTTTGTAAATCGGGATCGTCGTTTCCAAAAAAATCTGTATCGGCATTAGGCATTTTGTCGCTCTTTGAAATATTGCGTGATTTGCCGTATAGTCTAAAATTGCCAAGATCGTTTACATCCTGATCGATTTTGCGCGACTCTAATTGATGTCGCGGAAATATATGGTCCCTTTCCAAACTCCAAGATCGAACCTTTGGTATTTCTAAAACACCTCCATCAATGATGTTTAACACCAAATCCAAATCCCAAAGATATTCATCTCGGAACCTGTATTCTCCCTTTTTCTCCCTCTTGGTAATAAAAGCGCCAATTTCCTCTATTGGAAATTGGCCAGGATTTTTTTGATAAGCAAGAACCAAAATATCATGTAATTGGTCAAGAGTACTATCCGCAGCTCGGGAAAATAACCGCGTAAAGAATGCCATGTAGAGATACTGCTTCATCCGATTGCTTTCTTCCCCATCGCTGGGTCCAAGATATTTTTTGTTCAGCATCAAATAATCAATCAATGGAATCAGCGCCAGTTGGCTTCGTAAAAACCTGCCAGCTTTGATCAATGCTTTACCATCCATCCATACCCGCATGGCGATGAATACTTTTTCGAGATGATCAAATTCGTTTGCTAGAGTGTCAAGAAAAACATCATCTCGCAACTTGATAAAATCGTACTTCGCCTTCTTGTTAAATATGACAAAGGCTGCCTTGATAATAAAATCGGTATTGAAACTGTGTCGATTGCTATCATTCAAATCATCCACAATCCGAACAAATCTTTCTTCCATGTCTGGAATCTTCAATGTAACAGTAGAGAATAGCAGGTCGGATTTTGATAACTTTGTGCCGCCAGAATTTACCCGTTCGAATATTTCTAGAACGTGGTTGTAATCAAGACTATCTTCCACTTCTTGAAAAAGCAGAGATTGGTCCATCGTGAATTCCTGGACGAAAGTGGATATGATCTCTATTGCAAGATTATGTATTTCGGCAGAAGCGTTGGGCAATCTTTTGTGAACAAAAGGATTGATGTCCTTGACTCTAAGTTGAAGCAACTCGCTGACATGCACCCATCCCGCATCAGCCACCGCTTCAGCATCCGACAGGAAATCAAACTCATAATTCAAATTGGATTCACTGGGATCCGCCAAACGATCAATCCGCAAGTACAACCTTTCGCTGTTATATCTACCCTTGAAGCAAATGTAAAGCGACTGCAAGCGCTGTTGTCCATCCAAAATCATATAAGCATTTTCTTCAAAGGAAATCGGGAGTTGCGAGAGAACACGGTCTCCAGAGTAATAATCCTCCATAAAATGTCTACATTTTATTTTTTCAGATGGCTTCCATGCCATGACCGCCCCAATTGGATAGCCGCACATCAACGAATCTAGCAGGCGGAAAATCTGATCTTCCTCCCAAACAAAAGGACGCTGAATACTTGGTAATTGATATTTGCGTTCTTCAATATTTTTGATTACGTCAATGATACGTTGTGTAGGATTAAGGTTACCCATAGCGTTTCCTTGAATTGATTGACAAAAAACTCACAACCCCAGAAATGTATTCAATTTCTCTGCCAGAAGTTTTGCTCGATGATTAATAAATTCATCGTAATTTTCCTGGTTGAGTAAATCATCCTGTCCGCGTAAGAAAAGTTGAGCGGAAGCAATACCTCGTTCATGCGGCGACAATTCTGAGTACATCTCGTCGGGAGGTCTTTCACCCAGTTCGGCGTTATCAGATTGTAAAAGAATGGCATAGTTAGCCATGACGTTATAGTCTTCGGATGGACGACCAATGGACGCCATGTATTTCCGCGGGAAAATATGATGAACCGCCAGAATATCGCCAGGAATTTTGCCTAACGCAACCTCGCTGATTAATCGCCCGCCAGGCCAACTCTTGGCTTTTTGGGAGACAAGATACGCCAAATAAATTTGCATCAATGGCGAATACATACCCACTGTATTTTTAATGTCATCTGGTTTAATCTTAAACAGACGAGTTTTGGGAATCTTTTTCACCAACAGCATTCCTCTATCTTTGACGTTTGCATGAGCAGTCTTTAGTGGGTTCACAAAGGTATTGATGGATGTTTCGACGGACCCTTGGAACATCCCACGCAAGCCAGCTAGGAGCAAGTAGCGTTTTAAAGACTCACGCTCCTTTTTGGATGGTTCTTTTAAGTGATCCTTGAAAAGATAGGCAATCGGAATAAGTGCATTTGCTGATGGCAGCCAACGCCGGGAAGTCCATCCGAACTCTTCTTGTACAAGCGAAGCAGCGTATCGCAGTCCTTTTTTCGTCGCATTCCAAGAGGCGTTAATATCTCCTGATGCCCAGTTGCGGGGTAAATTTGCAAAGCCTGAAGATCCACGATGAACCGTAACCAGCGTACGCGTTAGAAATGAAAAATTAAAACCTAAAGCCTGCAGGTCTTTACTTTGCACAAAACTGCGCATGGGATTGACGATCTGTGCTGTGGCTGCCTGAGACAAACGCGCTGCTTCCACATCACCTAAAGACAAAGTAGTGCCGCCTTTGTTTAAGCGCGCAAAGAGTTCAATGGCTGCTTCGGCGTGATCATTATGGAATTCCTGGCAAAGCGCAGGCTGGTTTAATATCGTCGCGGCAGATTGAAGGCGAGTTCGATATTCAGTCTCTTCTGACCGCTTCTCAATTCGCTCCCATTCGTAGAGACCCTCAACAACCCGCTGGATAGTTGTCTGGAGGTCGTTTGGATTAACAATAAGGTCAGAAAGCGGAACAAGCCCAGGATCAAATGCAGCGATTCTCTTCTTGATCGTTTTATTGCTTCCACCAAGGAAGAACCGATTCTTCTCGACGTCAAAGAAGGCGCGGTTATCAAAATTCTCTGCAACCTCCTTGGACATGGCAAGCGAAAGACTGGTCAGGCGCTGCTGTCCATCCAGAAGAAAACCGTAAAAGCCATCAATGGAATGATGAACTGGGCCGCCGCCTGTCCGATCTTTGGTTTCCTGTTCACGAGTCGTTTGCCAGACATAGAAACACCCAATGGGCCATCGGTTGTATAAGGAATCAAGCAGTTTGGCGACTTTGGCAGGTTTCCAAACGTAATCCCTCTGCATCATTGGCAGTTGAATTTCGCCTGAGTCAAAGCGGTTTACCAAGTCAATGATCTGGATAGTCAAGATATGCCTCCGTATTTCAGTTTACGACATCCCAATCGCTTTCAATGCTGCGCCGAGCGGCTCGGAGTAAAAGACTGGATCTACGCGCTCCAGCAGATCCGCGGGGACTTCGAGGTATTGGCGTTTGTTGCTGACAGGGACGAGGACTTTCTTGGCGCCATTATCGAGGATGACTTGTAGTGGCTCAAGCAGTGAGCGGATGGGCATGATGTTGCCTTGAATGGTCATTTCGCCGAGGACAACCAGACCTGCCAGGGATGTCTTTTCACGCAGGAGGGAATAGAGCGCGACAAAGAACGCCACTCCGCCTTGGGAGCCTTCCTTGGCGTGCATGAGGTCAACCACCTGCACATGGAAATCATAGTTATCCAAATCGCGTTCAATGCCCAAGCGGGACTTGTTTGCCCGCATGTAATCGAATGCGGTGGTGATTGAGTCTTTCATGGCGCGGTCTGAAGCGCCTGTAACTTTCAACTTGCCTGAACCGCTCATTTTGCTGACTTCAATACGGTGCAAAGCGACAACATCATTTTCGGTGAAGGCTGCGTTGTAGATGCTGCCAGGCGGAAGCGGGTCCTGACTGATGAGCGAACGCCCGCCTTCCTCAGGAACTCCGACAAATGATTCCTGCATGGTTTCGTTGTCGATGTAGGAGAAGGAGGTTTGGTAATACTCGAAGGAACCCATTTTCTTGAGTTGTTCCTTCACACGCCTGCGCCCCTCTAGAGCGAGTTCGAGATATTCTGTCAGTTCGGCTTTCGTAGGGTCGCCCGCTGGGTTGAGCAGTTTGATTAAGCCAGAGACGGTGCGGCGGACTGCTTTTGCGTCGCGGGTATTGAGGTCGGTGCCGAGGGAGAAATAACGATCCATGACATCGGTGTAGTTGCGGCGGCGCAAATCACGGAATGCTTCGGCGAGATAATCCACGATGAAGCCATAGTGGTCGGTCATGAATTCGTTGCGCATTTTTGGCATATCCCAGCCAGGTAAATAGAAATGCAGACGGTCTATCAAAGCCATATCCTGCATTTCTGGGGGCAAGGGTTGGAAGAGGGTACTGGTCTTGACCAGCACATCGACAGGCTGGTTGATGTTGCCAGCAAAGACGATGGAGGCTTCTGCCACCAGTTCTTCGCGCCCACGGCTGAAACTGCCGCTTTCCATGTAATCCTTCAAAATTTGAACAGCGCTTTTGTCATCGAACTTGATGCCTGCCACCTCGTCAAAAGCGACGACATCCCACATGCCCACCAGACCAACTTTGCGGGTGCTCATGTTATAGAACAAATTCGGGACGGTGGTCTTTCCGCCAGAAACCAAAATGGAATATGGCGAGAGGTCACGATAGACAAATGATTTGCCCGTGCCGCGCGGACCTAATTCCACCAGGTTGTAGTTGCGCTGCACCATTGGAAGCAGGCGAATCAACATCAGCAACTTGACGCGACGATTGAACTGGCTTGGCTCCATACCGATGCTGCGAACCAATAAATCCAGCCATTCATCGGTGGTGAATTCGGCGCGGCGGGTGCAGTAATCTTCGAGGCTGAAACTCGCCATTTGAATGGGATTAAGTTCGGTGACGAAGAACGGACGCGCCTTGCCAGAGACTTCTTCATCTTCGCGGTATTCCAATTTGACCTGCGCCCAGACGCCGCCTTCCAAAAGGCGCTCGTACTTGCGGACGATACTGTCGGGGATGTGCAGGAAGTTGTTGCCGAAGTTGACCATATCCGCCCAGTACTTTGTCCCATCGAGGCGGACGGATACTTTGTCGATGTAGGTCATTTCGCCGCGTTCCTTGACGCGGGATTGGGCTTTCATCGCTTCATCGGGGCGGATGACGCTCTCAGCCAGATTGGTGTTGACCAGGCGCATTCCCGCTTCGATGGCGGCGGAGTCATCGGTGGCGCAGTATTTTCCGAGCAGATATTCCAGCACATAGACAGGGACATTGGCGCCCACCTTGACCTGGCGCACAAGGTCTTTGCGGACAACTCGCCCAGAAAATGCCTGGATGGATTTTTTATCAAGTTCGTCAAGAATGGGCATACGGGAGTCCTCGGTTATGAGTTGCTGTGTCGGGGGCTAAACCCCGACACAGCGAAGGGTACAGACTAATACGCAATTTCAAGTGGCAGTTTGGTTTCAGGGCAGAGACTGACGCCAAACTCATCGAGCAAGTATAACGTTACCGAATCGGTTTGGGGGATGTCGGTGATTTGAAGCGTGATGGCATTGGGTTCCAAGCGGGTGGAGTCGTCGGTGTAAACCATGGTGACATCGCGGGTGACTTCGTTGAAGCCGTAACTGGCGGAGACAGGCATGGAGATGACCTGCTCACCCACGCGAATTTCAGCATGAACACGCGGCGGCACGGCGAAGAGGTCGGGGCTGTTGGTTTGCGCTTCCACGGTGACGGTGAAGAAGCGGGTGGTAATCTTTTTGCTGCCAGGCTTGGCTGACCATT
>JAIFKY010000146.1 GCA_020049345.1 Anaerolinea sp. | reverse complement strand
GCGAAGTCCGCACGTTTGATGAAATGCTGGCCTATCTCATCACAAACAAAGGACCCGGAGACTCTGTTGTCTTGCAGGTGCTGCGCGGCAGCGAAAAAGTGGATGTGACCATCACGCTTGGCAAACGCCCATAAAATAAAAAGTCCCGCAGAGTAAAATCCTGCGGGACTTTTTGTTTTAACAGATGGGTATATAATTTTTTTCATTTCTCACATTTGACTTGTTTGAGTTAACTAATGTTACGCAGTTTCAATCCCGAAGGGATGATAGGGTTATAGGAAAAATCATGTATGCCTCCCAATAAATCCCGAAGGGATGGTATGATGCGCGTCAGAAAGCCATGACACCCCTTCGGGGTTATTCCAGCCATGTTTTCGTAAATCTATAATCATTCCACTCCTTCGGAGTTGTTTGTGCGTAACATCAGTGAGTTAAGATATTCTTCACTGTCAGTTTGAAAGAGCTTTGTGTTAAAGTATTAAACCTGTTCGGTTGATGAATTTTGATGGAGAAACCATGCACTCACGACGCGCATTACTTTATATGCCAGGCGATAACTGGAAAATGATCACGAAGTCCATCACTCTCGGAGTGGATTCCGTTTGCATGGACATGGAAGACGGCACAGCCATCAATAAGAAAGCCGAAGCGCGCGCCATGATTGCAAAGGCTTTGCAGGAATTGGATTTCGGCAAAACTGAGAAACTGGCGCGCATTAACTCGGTGGGGTCTGGCTGGGAGAAAGATGATATTGAAGCCGTCCTGCCCCATCACCCCGACGGCATTGTGATCCCCAAAGTGGAATCTTTTGATCATGTTGAATGGGCAAGCCAAATCATTGAAGAATCAGAATTGAAGTACGGCTGGCCGGTTAATTCAGTTCGCGTCTTGATCGGCGTGGAAACTGCCAGGGGAATTTTAAACCTCAAAGAGATCGCGGCGCATCCGCGTTTGGATGGCATCATCTTTGGCGGGGAAGATTTCGCGGCATCCATTGGCGCAATCCGCACCAAAGACGCGACAGAATTGCTTTATGCGCGTCAGGCTGTGGTCGTGGCTTGCGCCGCCAATGATTTGCAGGCAATTGACATTGTTACCATTGATTACAATGACATCGAAGCCCTGCGCGTCGAATCTGAATTTGGCGCGCGGCTCGGTTACAGCGGAAAGCAGATCATCCATCCCGCGCAAGTGGAACCCGTGCAGACCGCATTCACGCCAAACGATGAAGCCATTGCCCACGCCAGGCGGATTATCGAAACGTTTGAAGCCAGTCAAAAAGAGGGACGGGGAGCATATTCGTTGGATGGTAAGATGATTGACATGCCGTTGTTGAAAAACGCGCAGAAGGTGTTGGAAAGAGCAAGAGCGGCTGGAAAATAGGACTGCGGATTTATCCGCAAACAACCCAAAGGAGTTTTAATTTGCTTTCAATTCTACTTGGTCTTGGCGCTGCCCTCAGTTGGGGCGCGGGCGATTTCACAGGCGGGCTGGCTTCGCGTAAAACTGGCGCGTATCGCGCAGTTCTTTATAGCGAGGTTGTCGGCGTTATATTTTTGTTGATCATTGTTGCTGTTTCCGGCGAGGCTTCTCCAGACCTTCGGGTGTGGATCATTGCCACAATTGCAGGCGCCATTGGCACATTGGGTTTGATGCTTTTGTATCACGCCATGACATTTGGCTTGATGAGCGTTGCCGCGCCGGTTTCGGCATTACTCGCCGCGACGCTTCCAGTGATTGTTGGCTCTTTCAGGGAAGGTCTGCCCGGCTTCTGGACCTTTTTGGGCTTTGGTTTTGCTCTCGCCGCAGTCTGGCTGATATCCCAATCAGCGGGTGGCGTGACCGACATCCTTGCGCATGTCTCCGACTTGAAACTGCCCCTGCTCGCAGGCATTGGATTCGGCTTGTACTTTATTCTTATGCACGAAGCCACCAGCACAGGCGCGACGTTTTGGCCCATGGTCGCATCCCGCAGCGGCGGCACGTTGATGATTGTCTCTTACATGCTCGTTGCCCGTATTTCATGGAAAGTAGATGATCCATCCGCCTGGTCAGTCATTATTTTTAATGGCATTCTTGATGTGGGCGGCAATATATTCTTCGTATTCGCGGGGCAGACCGGGCGGTTGGATGTGGCGGCTGTATTGAGTTCCCTCTTCCCCGGCGCAACTGTCATGCTCGCATGGGTCTTCCTCAAGGAACGTCTTTCCCGCAACCAATGGATCGGCATCGTCTCTGCGCTGGTTGCCATTGTTTTGATGACAATCTAAAAGAGCGTTTAACAACTTCACCACGAAGTCACCAAGACACAAAATTTTCCCTTCGTGCCTTGGTGACTTCGTGCCTTTGTGGTCAAAAAGCAGGCTGGATTTAAGTTAACGTGAATAATGGATAACGAAAGTATGTCATGCTGAGGGGCGGTTTTTGCCCCGAAGCATCTCTACCAAGCCGTATCCGAGACCCTTCGGTCGCTGAAAAGCGCTCCCTCAGGGTGACATGATGGCGGTTTTGGCTTATCCATTATTCACATTAAGTTATTGCTTGAGTTGTGCCAGCCTTGCTTTTGCATCTGCCAGTTCGTCTGGGTACGCATCAAGCCTTTGATCATCCCAAGATAAAAACGACTCTAAATCTTGAATGGCTTCCTGATTCTTTCCAGTAGCCTGATAAATGAGCGCTCTGTAATAATGTCCCATCACGTAATCACCAAATTGAAGGGCTTTGTTGATATATAAAAGCGCTTGATCGTAATTTTGCAGGGCGTAATATGATCGTGCCTGTACTTCATAAAGCACTTTGTTATTGCAACCCGAGTCTGTCTGCGTCGATTTTTGAGCAGCTTCTATACTGGCCTGATATTTTTGATCTTCCAAATATGCAAGCGAAATATAGCAGTATATGCTTGTATCTAATGGAGCCAGTTTTAAGACCTTTTCGTAGTCATCAACAGCCTTGTCGTATTCCTTTAATCCATGATGGGCTAAGCCGCGCCCATGATATGCAAGTAGAAAATCTCCAAATTCCAGAGCGCTATTGAAATCATCCAGCGCATTATTAAATTCATTCAGGGCAAGATACGTATTTCCGCGGTTGATATAGGCTTGATAATAGGAAGGATCAAATTCAAGAGCCTTGGTGTAAGAGATAATAGCTCCTTTAAAGTTGTAGGTTTTATACTGAGAAAGTCCCTGGTTGTACCAGGTGTCTGTATTTGCTCCATGATTTTCGGTAAATGTCTCATAGTCTTTTACAGCCGCTAGATGATCACCTATAAAAGACTCGCAAAAAGCTCTGGCAGAATAAGCAAGCCACTCTTTCGGGTCGATCTCTATTGCTTTGCTTGCATTAACAATGCATTCTTCATATCGTCTAAGCTTGAATAACGCTTGGGCCTTGCCAGACCATGCGCCGGCGCGATGGGGATCAATTGCTGCACTTATTGTGTATTCTTCCAAAGATTTTTCGTAGTTCCCGCTGTCATGATAATGGACTCCTAGGTTATGGTGAACAAATGAAAGGCTGGGGTCAATTGACAATGCTTTTTGATAATCAAGAAGCATCTGCGCTTCATTTCCAAGACAGTCATTTGTCAATCCGCGGCCAGCCCATGCCGCTGCATATTCGGGATTTATGGACAGAGCCTGATTAAAATCAGCAAGCGCCTCATCGCACATTCCTAAATACCAATATGAAATACCGCGATATCTGTATGGCGGCGCCAGGTTTGGATTGGATTCGATAGCCGAACTCATTAAGAGTACTGTCTGCTCATAATCTTTGGCGGTATGTGCTTCCACTCCTGCTCTAAAATCAGGGTCTGTGATGTCGCTTCCCAGCGGGGTGGCAGTTGCGTCACCGCTTCTAAAAGAGCCAAAGGTATAGGTCTGTGGGCTTGGTGTTATCGTTGGTGTTGCTGTCGGAGATGCTTCGGGACTCATTACAGGCGATGGTGATGGAGATGGAGTGGGTGATGGGGATGGGATATGAATGGCGGTTTGTGTAGATGCCGCATTTGCCGTTTGAGCAATGACTGTGCCAAGCGAATTTGGATCAAACGTAGGGACAGATATCGGAGTGGCGCTTTGAGATGCGCTATTGCACGCGATTACAAAGACCAGGAACATTGCGCAGAACAATGCGATCAATTTACTTGATAATTTATTTTGTTTAATCATATAACCTCTGTTTTTGACTGCTTATTGACCCGTTTTTTAGGAAGTTAATTGCCAAATCGCCAGCCCAATTTCAATTTAGTATATTGTGAAAATTAGAATTATTCAATGTTTCCCATCCCAAGCTAACAGAATTGTCGAATTGATTCCTGAATCTTTAACTTCTGTGGTAAACTCTCGTCCGCTCTCAACGGAGAGTATTTTTTTTGGGAAATGGTTTTGATCACTCTAAACTGCAAGCCCGATGAAACTTGATCGGGCTTTTTTGTTGGGCGGGTTTACTTGCAAAAGTAAACTTTGTTGACAGGAAGTAAGTTGGAACGGAGTTGTCAGAACATTCCCTTAGTGGAGTAGTTGATTAGTGAAACAGTTGCGTAGTTGGGTAATTCCCAATTACCAATTGACAAACTATTGAACTGCCCAACCAGTAAACTAAAGGATTAATAATGACAACCGAATTTACTTCTTTAAACCTGCGCCCCGAGTTGGAGCAGGCCATCACTGACCTTGGCTATATTACGCCAACCGGTATTCAAGAAGGCATGATTCCCCTCATGCTCACAGGCGTGGACGTAATTGGTCAGGCCCAAACAGGCACTGGCAAAACCGCCGCCTTCGCCCTCCCCATTCTTCACAATTACATACATCAACGACTGCCTCAGGCATTAGTGCTTGCGCCTACGCGTGAACTCGCTGTGCAGGTTGCCGCGGCAATGGAACAATACGGCAAGCACCTTAAAGTGCGCGTGCTGGCGGTTTATGGCGGACAGCCTTACGGCCCGCAGGTCAATCAACTAAAACGCGGCGTGGATATTGTTGTAGGCACGCCCGGGCGCATCATCGATCTCATGGCGCGCAAAGTTTTGGATTTGAGCATGATCAAGACCGTTGTCTTGGACGAAGCCGATGAAATGCTTAACATGGGTTTCATTGAACCCGTGGAAGAAATTCTTTCCGCTACTCCTGGCGTACGACAGACTGCGCTCTTTAGCGCGACCATGCCCGTGCGGATTCGTTCCCTTGCTGAACGCTTCATGCGCGACCCTCAATCGGTCATCATCAAACAGGCGACGATGACGCTGTCGGGGACGGAACAACGCTACTATCTTGTCCACGAAGGCGATAAACTATCAGCCTTGACCAATCTCTTTGAAATTGAACCCATTACCAGCGCGTTGATCTTCGTCCGCACGCGCATCGAAACGGGGCAGTTGGCAGGTCAACTCTCGGCGCGCGGATTCCCCGCCGAAGCCTTGAACGGCGATCTCGAACAAAATGCGCGCGAGCAAATTCTCGCCAGATTCCGCAGTGGGCAAATTAAAGTTTTGGTTGCCACCGATGTCGCCGCGCGCGGTTTGGATATTGACGATATTTCGCATGTTTTCAATTACCACCTGCCAGACGATGCCGAAGTGTATGTCCATCGCATTGGACGCACGGGACGCGCTGGCAAGACGGGCATTGCCATTTCATTATTCGCCCCGCGCGAGAAGCGTCGTTTGCGCGAGATTGAACACATGACCAAGCAGGCGCTGACACTTGGAAAACTTCCCACCGCCGCTGATATTATGCAGCATCGCGAGGATCAGGTTTTGGCGCAAATGAAAATCTGGCTCGGTCGCGGACGGTACCAACGCGAGCGCGAACTCGTGGCGCGTTTGGTGGAGGAAGGCAACGACCCGATGGAAATTGCCGCCGCCGCTTTGAAGTTGTCGCGCGCCGACGAGAAACAACGCCCTGTTGCCAATGTGACGGATGTTGTCGTTTCTGAAAGTCGTTCCACTGCCTACCGTGGAGATCGCGAATTTACTCGCGGCAAACCACAAGGCAGAGATGCCAGAGAAGGCAAGCGTGATTTTGGTAAACGCGGCGAGCGCGAAACGGGCAACAAACGCGCATCGCATGAAGCCGGCATGATACGCTTGAAATTGAACAAGGGAAAAGAGAACGGTGTTCGCCCGAATGATATTGTCGGCACCATCGCGCATCACGCCGATATTCCTGGCAGTGTCATTGGCAAAATTCGCATCGAAGATAAATACACATACGTGGATGTGCCTGAAGAATTGGTGGAAAAAGTTCTGAAACACAACGGCAATTACCGAATTGGAAAAGATAAATTTACCTTGGTGAAGTCGTAATATAAATCATGTCATTGCGAGCCGCCGCTCTTGTACTTTGGCGGCGAAGCAATCTCCTCGCAAAGACATGATGAAATCTCTATTTTCATTGACACTTATTCATCACCATGATAAAGTAGTGCCCTGTACGGATACCAGTAGTTCGCTTTGGAAGTATAACCAACAGCACATGGGTAAAAGTCCATGTGCTGTTTTGTTTTGTCTGTTCTGGCGAAAGAACCGGGTCCTCCAAATTTTTTTTCTTGCCTAAGGAGGCAAACAATGTCAGATCGTATTCTCGGAACAGTCAAATGGTTTAACGGAAGCAAGGGCTACGGCTTTCTCGCTCGCGA
>JAIFKY010000011.1 GCA_020049345.1 Anaerolinea sp. | reverse complement strand
TATGGCCGGGTACGAGGTCCGGCGACGGCGGGTAATTTCCCGGTCGGCATTGGCCTGATGCGGGTGATTCCGATTGAAAGCGCCATTGACGGCAATGCCCGCAAAGCATCTTATGAAGAAGTTTCCAAATACCTGAACGACAATACGATTTTCTCCGTTTCTGACTGCTCCTGCCGCACGGTACGCGAAGTGATGGGAGAGGGCTGCGGTCACCTGAAAGAGGATATGTGCATCCAGATGGGTCACGCCGCGGAATATTACATCCGCACCGGTCGGGGGCGCGAGATTACGCGCGAAGAAGCGCATGAAATCATCCTGCGTGCTGAGGAAAACGGACTGGTGCATCAGATTCCCAACACCGATGGACCGGGAAAGACTCACGCCATCTGCAATTGTTGCGGATGCTCCTGCCTCTCGCTGCGCACCGCCGAGATGTTCATCAACACCGACATGGTACGTTCCAACTACGTTTCGCACATCGACAAGGATAAATGCGTAGCCTGCGGTGAGTGCGTGGAAGCCTGCCCGGTGAACGCGCTACAGTTGGGTCAGAAGATCTGCGGCATCGCGCCAGTCATGCTCATTGAACTGGAAACACCCCGCGACAACGATTGGGGACCTGAAAAGTGGAATGCAGAATATCGCACCAACCGCAAAGATGTCATTGATGACGGCACCAGCCCTTGCAAGACCAACTGCCCCGCGCACATTGGCATTCAGGGTTACATCAAGCTGGCAGCGCAAGGACGCTACACCGAAGCGCTGGAACTGATCAAGCATGAGAATCCCTTCCCAGCGGTGTGCGGACGCATCTGCCCGCGTGCGTGCGAGTCGGAATGTACCCGCGGCGATATCGACGCCCCGATCGCAATTGACGAGATCAAGAAGTTCATCGCAGAACAGGACCTCAACCGAGAGAAACGTTTTGTGCCCAAGATCAAGAACAACTACGGGAAGAAAATCGCCGTGGTTGGCGCCGGACCGGCGGGACTTTCTTGCGCCTATTATCTTGCGGTGGAAGGCTACCAGGTGACTGTGTTCGAGAAGGAAAAGGCGCTCGGCGGCATGTTGACGATGGGAATTCCATCCTTCCGACTGGAGAAGGATGTAGTCAACGCCGAAATCGATGTCCTCAAGGAATTGGGCGTCACCTTCACACTGGGCGTGGAAGTGGGCAAGGATTACAGCCTGAATGAATTGCGAAATCAGGGGTATGAAGCCTTTTACCTGGCAATTGGCGCACAAGCCAGCCGCAAGCTGAATATCGAGGGCGAAGACGCGCAGGGCGTGTTCGGCGGAGTGGATTTCCTGCGCCAGATCAGCCTGGGCAATGAACTGCGTCTGCAAGGCAAGGTCATCGTCATTGGCGGCGGCAATGTAGCCATTGATGTGGCACGCAGCGCGGCGCGGGTCGGCGCGGATAACGTGGCGATGTACTGTCTCGAAAGCCACGAACAAATGCCCGCCTTGAAAGAAGAAGTTGATGAAGCGCTTGCAGAAGCAATCGGCATCCAGAATGGCTGGGGACCGAAGCGCATCATCACGCGCAACGGGCACGTATCCGGCGTGGAGTTCAAACAGTGCGTTTCTGTTTTCGATAAGAATGGACGCTTCAACCCGGTCTATGATGAGTCTGTGACGCAGGTGGTGGAGGCGGATGCGGTGCTGGTGTCCATCGGTCAGGCGATTGAGTGGGGAGGACTGCTGGACAATTCCAGCGCGGAGCTAAACCCCAACCGGACGCTCAAAGCTGATCCGCTAACCTACCAGACGGGTCAAGCGGACGTATTTGTGGGCGGCGACGCCCTTACTGGTCCCAAGTTTGCCATCGACGCGATTGCGGCAGGCAAGCAGGCGTCCATTTCCATCCACCGCTTCGTCCACGCGGGGCAAAGCCTGACCATTGGGCGCAGTAAACGCGAATACCAATCGCTAGATAAAAGCGACCTAAACCTGCCAGGCTATGATCACACATCGCGCCAGGTAGTCGGTCACATCGGTGGCGCACGCGCCAGTCCTTCATTCCATGACCTGCGTGTGACGTTTACCGAAGAACAGATTCGCAAAGAGACGGCACGCTGTCTGGGTTGCGGCGTCACGGTGGTCACGCCGGCGCTATGCGTAGGCTGCGGCGTATGCACCACCAAATGTAAATTTGACGCCATTTCGCTGGTGCGTGAATTCGACGGGGAGGGCGCGGCGCTGCCCGATATGAAGCCAATCGTCATCCGCCAAATGCTCAAGCGCAAGGTGAAGATTGCAGGCAAGAAGTTGAGCCGCACGCTGAAATTGACATTCAACCGCCAGAAGGTGGATTAACTTGCACGAACTTGGCATCATGTTCAATGTTATCCGCACGGTGGAGACTTTTGCCCAACAGAACGGGGTGGAGAAAATCGACACGTTGGTTTTGCTGGTGGGCGAACTTTCACCGGTGGTACCGCACTACCTTGAGGCATGTTATCCAGCCGCCGTGGACGGCACCCTGCTGCAGGAGACAAAACTGCGCATTGAAATCATGCCCGGCAATGCGCTCTGCAAACCATGCAATCTGGTTTTCAACCTGCTGGAAAACCACAAGCTGTGTCCGCAATGCTGCAAGGCTGAATGGGAAATACTGAGCGGGCAAGAGTTTATGATTAAGGAAATTCTAGCCTGCTGACCGGCTCGCTCGACTGGAAGATGGCTGGCAAGACAATCGAAAAGAGACAATCACTGTACGGGTGATTGTCTCTTTTCGATTGTCAACAAGTTGGGTGTTTAGATGAAAATAACCTGCACACCTTCGAACATGTCAATAAAATCGCAGACATGGTCAGTCCTATGCAGAGCAAAGCATAACCGAGATTCTAAAACGTCCAGCGTTGAACGTTAAACGCTTTTTATCATTCATCCTTTCCTCGCCGGAAACCAACGTTTGAGATCGGCGCGGTTGATGAAAAGATACACAGCCATCACCAGATTTCCGATGAGATAAAAATAGGTTGGGTAATAAGATGAAATACCGAAAGAATCCTCTTCCAAATCCAAAATAGAAAGCACAGATGAATCTATCGCGGTCTGCCAGTAAATAATGACGCCAAGCAAAAGCATCCCAAACAGCAACCCGCCCAACGAAGCCGCGAACCCTTTGCGGGCGAGCAATTGGCGTCCCATAAAATAGGCGATCACGCCAAACAAAATGAGGCTAAAAATCAACAACATCATTGGAATATCAAGCCCGGGATTTTCGACTACATCGGGAAAATATTGAATGATGTATGGGAACCAACTTCCAATACAGATCACCGCCAGCAGTGCGATAAAGTAGGTGAGATATAAAATCGTGGCGGGCAATACAATCTGATCGCCCATCGGGCGGATACACAATGCGCGCAGCAGCATATTCGGCTCGCTTAAGAGTTTCGCAACCGCGTCAAGTTTCTTCACGCCGAGTCGAAAGTCCAGCCACTGCACGCGCGAGATTTGCCGCGAGACCTTGTTATTCGATTGCACGATCACGGGATAAACGACTTGCTTTTCACAGTCCACTTCGCTGTCACCTTTGAAGGCCGATACCAGCGTGAAGACCGCTTCAGCGGATTTGGGATCCTTTGCTTCGAGATGTCCATGCGCCTTGAAAGTATCCGCCATTTCCGCCGCGACAACACGATCCTGAGACGCGTGTTCGATAAAAAACGAGACCGACTTCATATCCGGATATTTCAGCGCATGACGTCCCGCTGAATACGGGCGGATTGCTTCGGGCTTGCCCCACCTCTGCATACCTGCTGAACGCAGAACAAATAACAGCGCGATCACAACAAGAATGCTCGGCAAGGTGAAAATATCGGTTATAAAAAATGTATTGTCGTCGGCTGTGAACTGGGTTGTGAGATACAACGCCAGCGGCAGCATGATCAGCGCCGCCTCGACGTACAAGTATTTGAAGTTTCGTTTGAGAATACGATAGGGAAGGGTGAAAAGAAAAAACGGAATGAACAAAGTCCACAACGCGCCAATGGACATGACCGCAACGATCACACTTAAGGCAAACGCGCCCCACACCACAAGCGGAACTTTGAAACCCGTTTCCGGCGCGGAGTGTCCCTCCTGTTCGGAAGTCTGCAACTGGCGATCCAATTCCATGAGCGCTGTTTTGTAATTCCCGCGAAAATCAACCCACTCGAATTTTTCCAGTTCTGCGGGCAGATCAACAGCTTCAAAAACAAGCAGAATAACGCGTTTCTTCTGATCAAGAACACGCTTCCATTCCATTTCCACGTTTTCAGAAGCCATCGATGCTTTGGACACAACCAGCAAAATCACATTCGCGTTCTTAATCCCCTGATAAATCTGCTCCTCCCAGGGTTTACCGGGGACAAGACTGCGGTAATCCAACCAGACGTTGTGTTCCTTCTCTTCGAGATGGTTCACCAAGTCATCAACAAAACCAAGTTCGCGGCGCGAGTAACTCATGAAAATATTTGTGCGCATTGATTTCTCCTTTGATCCAACCAATAATGTGCCAGTAATAACATTAAGAAGAACTTCGGAACGGATGTATTTATTATTTTTAATAACGTCAAATATATCACTTTCCAACAGGAGTGAGTAAAATAAAGCAACTTCGCTTGAAATATTTCGTAATTAATCTTGCGCGTATCTGCGCGCAAAGGAGAAAAAATGCCAGATTTTCCACTGTACGTTGACATAATCTTTTGGATCCTTGTTCTCTTTTTTCTGTCCGGGATTCGGTTCATCCCCAACAACCGGATCGGAATTATAGAGAAGCGTTTTGCGTTGAAAGGTTCCATCAAGTCGGGTTTTATCGCCCTGAACGGCGAAGCAGGCTACCAGCCGCGGATTTTGCGCGGTGGTCTGCACTACCTGATGCCCATCCAGTACGTTGTCCACACCATGCCTTTGGTGACCATTTCACAGGGCAAGATCGGCTACGTCTTCGCGCGCGACGGCAAGCAATTGGAGCCCTCGCAGGTATTGGCATCCAACGCCACCGTGATCGACTTTCAGGATGTTGAAAGCTTCCTGAAAAACGGCGGACAGCGCGGTCCGCAGCGCCGCATTTTGCGCGAAGGTACCTACGCCTTCAACCTGGTGCAGTTCATCGTCATCACCGAGGAACGGATTTACACCCGCACCCTGAGCAAGGAAGAAGGCGACACGATACGCGGCATGGCGGAAGTCATCGCCCAGCGCGGCGGCTTCCGCCCGGTGGTGATCAAAGACACTGACGACTCAATCGGCGTTGTCACAGTCCACGATGGTCCGTCGCTTGGACAGGGCGAGATCATTGCGCCCGTTGTCGGTGATGATCCCGATCAGGCGACCATGTATCACAATAAATTCCAGGACGCCGATAACTTCCTGCGCGCGGGCGGTCAACGCGGACGCCAGTTGCAGGTGCTGGTCGAAGGCACGTACTACGTCAACCGCCTGTTCGGAACGGTGGAGATGATTCCCAAGACCGTGATCGAAGTCGGTAATGTCGGCGTGGTCGTCTCTTACACCGGTGAAACGGGCAATGACCTTTCGGGCATGGAATATCGTCACGGCGAGTTGGTCACCAAGGGCTATCGCGGCGTGTGGAGCGAACCGCTCCTGCCAGGCAAGTATGCATTCAACACTTACGCGGGCAAGGTGATCTCCGTCCCGACCACCAACATCATCCTTAAGTGGATCCGCACCGAGACAGGCGCGCACCGCTACGATGAAAACCTGACCGAAGTCTCGCTCATCACCAAGGACGCGTTTGAGCCATCCCTGCCGCTTTCGGTGGTGGTCCACATTGACTACCAAAAGGCTCCGCTTGTTATCCAGCGCTTCGGCGACATCAAGAAGCTGGTGGAACAAACCCTCGACCCGATGGTCTCCGCCTACTTCAAGAACGTCGGTCAGATGCGCACCTTGATCCAGTTACTGCAAGACCGCAGCGCGATTCAACAGCAAGCCAGCCAGGAGATGCGTGAAAAGTTCGCGCACTACAACCTCGCGCTGGAAGAGGTGCTGATCGGCACGCCGTCCTCGCCTGAGAATGACACGCAGATCGAAACGATTCTGATGCAGTTGCGCTCGCGCCAAGTTGCGGAAGAACAGGTCGAGACATACGCCCAACAGGAAAAAGCCGCGGTCAAGGAACGTGAATTGCGCGAAGCGCAATCCCGCGCCCAGATGCAAACCAAACTGACCGAAGCCGAGTTGAACATCAACATCCAGACCGATCAGGGTAAGGCTGAATATCAACGCTCCATTCAACAGGCGCAGCAGATCCGCGCACTGGCTGAAGCGGAAGCTGAAAAGATCGCCCGCATCGGTATCGCCCAGGCGCTCGCCACCGAGGAGCAAGTCCGCGCGTATGGTGGACCGCAGTTCCAGGTGACTCAGCAGGTAATGAACCGCTTCGCGGAAGCCATCCAGCAATCGGGGGTGGATGTGGTGCCGCGTATCGTTGTCAGCGGCGGAAGCGGAAGTGGCGAGGGCGGCGGTTCCACCTCCAGCAGTATCATGGAAGGCTTGCTGACCATGCTGCTCTCGGAACGCTTCGCGGCGATGGAGAAGGAATCAGAACAAGCCCCGCGCTCGGCAGAAGCCGACGCCCTGCGGGAGCAAATCCGCAAGGATATGGAAAAGAAGAAGTAAAGGTTTGAGAAACGAGTAA
>JAIFKY010000276.1 GCA_020049345.1 Anaerolinea sp. | reverse complement strand
CAAGCCCCGCGCTCGGCAGAAGCCGACGCCCTGCGGGAGCAAATCCGCAAGGATATGGAAAAGAAGAAGTAAAGGTTTGAGAAACGAGTAAATGGAAAAAGAAGTAATTCGAGAATCAAAAAGGGCTGGCGTATCGCCAGCCCTTTTTGATTCTGCCGCTTATGATATTAAGGCGCGGGGCATTGGTCAAGATGCAGATAGAGATTACATTCTTTCAAAGTCAATGAACGTGTTACTCTTGCTTTTGCAAGCTCGAGCAAATCATCATAGTTGACGAAATAGAAGCGCACATTACCACTGCTGCCGCCTGCAGCGATGGTTTTGCCATCAGGGCTGAAGGCGAGCCCAGAGACAGATGCTCCGGTGGTGAAGATGGTGGAGAGTAATGAGCCGTCAGATGCGTCCCATATTTTGACGGTTGATTCGTCGCTGCCGGTGGCGATCAGTTTGCCATCGCTGCTAAAGATCGCCTTGCGGATTCCCGCGGTGTGTCCGGCAAGAGCGAATTTTTTTTCTTCTGTCGCAACATCCCATAAGATAGCGGTTCCATCCGCGCTGCCGCTGAGGATATGTTTTCCATCTGGGCTGAATACAACGGACATAACCCAACCGGTGTGAGTTGCCAGTGATTTGATTTTTTTGCCGGACGCAATATCCCAAAGTGTAACAAAATTACGTTCGTCGCCAGCAGCCAATGTCTTGCCATCGGGACTGAATGCAACTGTGTACACAAAGCCGTCGCTGACTTCAAAGCGTTGAACGACTTTGCCGGAAGTTAGTTCAAAAATGGCGGCATAGGTCATGCCTTCAGCAACAGCTACGTATTTACCATCCACACTGTACGCGATATCGAAGATGTTGTTTGTATCCACGCAGGCGGGATCATAAAGCGAGTCGACCTCACTGCCGGATGTAGAGTCATAAAACATCAACTGGCATTTTCCGGGTAAATCCGCCCCCATGAGAACGCTTTTTCCATCGGGGCTGAATTCAAGGTCCGCAACCGGCGCTGTGGACTGGATTTTGACTGCGCTATTCTTTAAAATATTCCAAACATGCTGGGTCGGGCTTTTGCTATTGCGATCAGAAGTGGCTAGCAATTTTCCGTCAGGGCTGTACGCCAACCCGGTAATGGCTTGCGGCTGTGCAGTGAGTTTTCCCTGCTCATATCCGCCGATGGGAGATGCATCCCAAAGTTTTATTTGTCCATTTGCATTGCCAGAGACGATGAAGTCCCCATCGGGGCTGTATGCCACACCATAGACGCTGGCTTCATCATACAACACAAAGCGCGTCGAGCCATCATGAGTACTCGAAACGACCACCGTATCATCAGCGCTGGCAGTGGCAAGCCATGCACCATCAGGGCTATAGACCAGTTCGTTAATATTTTCAGTATGCGTCTTTTCAGGAATCACGTCGCCGGGATGTAAATTTGGCACAGAGATGATGTTGCCGCTCAGCGACTCTAAATTAACAAACTTTACCAAATCATCCGGTGGACATAGTTCGCTGGTGGCAATTTGTTTTCCATCAGGACTAATGTCAACATCCTCAACAATCGCGCACAAATAAGTCAAGGTCAAAGCCGGACTGCCGTCTTTTAAATTCCATACGACAACAGCGGCATCGCTATTGGAAGTCACCAGACTGGAACTATTAGCGCTGAAGGATAACCCCAAAATGGGAGTCTTCCCGTCAACGGAAAGCGAACTAACTAGTTTATCGGTTTTTGTATCCCACACGGCGGCAAAACCATCGTCACTGCTAGTGGCGAACAATGTGCCATCCGCGCTGAATTCCACCTGACGAATCGCGCCGCCATGCGCGCCCACAATAGCGCGGAGTTTCTTTCCATTACTCGCGTTAAGGAAAATCACATTCCCCGCCAGAGCACCGACCGCAAGGGTGTTTCCATCGGGGCTGTATGCAAGGCTTTCTGCAGAAGAGCCATCTTCGGTCTTGAAGATAAACACAGGTGCAGCAGGAATCTCTCCGCTTGACGAAAGCGCTGAAACATCCCACACGGCAACACTGCCCGATGCATCCGCTGCGGCAATTTGCTTGCCTGATGGATGGAACGCGACTGCATTCACAGGGACAGACTGGTCGCTAATCTTGAAAGCATGACGCACCCGCGAAGTTTGTGTTGCTAAACGGAGCGCATCATAGGTTTCGATCATCATCGACTGTCCGGCATTATTTGTCACCTCGACAGCTTTCAAAGAAAGCAACAGGCTGAGTTCAGGGTCACCTATCAGGTTATTTTTTGCCTGCGCAGAAAGCTCACGCACAAAGGAAATCTGTTGATTGGTCACTGCAATTTGACGCTGGAACAATGCGATGATTCCCAACGCGATGGAAACCACCAGCGCGACAGATACCCCAACCAATGTTAACCGCTGGCGCCGGGTTGCGTCTTTGCGGCTGGCAAGGATATATTCACCCTGCAGCGGGGTCGGCTCGGGGCTTTTGCCCGTACTCGTCGAAAGGAATTGCTCGCCATGGGTCAGGTCCTGCCCGCGCAGGGTGAAAGAGTTATCGCGGTTTTTCTTATCCCATTCCAGCGCACGGACTTGAAGGCGGGTATGAACCTTCACCCAATCGAGGTCGGTATCCATCGCGGAAAGCAGCGTCTGAAGCGCTTTATCGAAGTCATCCGTCTCGCGCATGTAGATCCAGTTGATCTTTGCCAACTCCGCGGGGACATCCTTTGGGTCAACCATGATATACAAAATAGGCAGCAACCGCTTGCCCATTTTGAGCGCGTGGTCGAATTCCTTGCGGCATTCGTTGGATTTGAGCCATTCGGGGCTAAGCACAAACAAGACAACTTCTGTTTTTTCGATGCCTTCTTTGATCTCCGCATCCCAATCGGATGCAGCGGGGATGTCGTCCCAGTCCGCCCAGACATCGCGATTGGCAGCGATTAATGCGTCATGTAATTTCTTTATAAAGACTTTATCACGGCGGGAATATGAAATAAATGCGTCGGTCATTGCTTCTCTCCTTTTTACGAATGCTTAAAATAATAAAAAAGTCCTATGTTAGTCAGGTTTCTCTTAATTCTGACTGATTTTATACGATTTTATATACTTGCTCAACATGAATTATTCAACCCACCAATCTCCACCCAAAATCAACACAGCAAAAATAAAATCGGAGCAGACTCATCATCCGCTCCGATTTTCGTATTCACTTATTCCCTGCTCTCTACTTTACCAAATTTCTCAACACCGTATGCAAAATCCCGCCGTTGCGGAAATAATTCACCTCGACATCGGTATTCAACAGAACGGTTGCTTCGAACGCGACCACCGTGCCATCCGATTTCTTCGCTTTGACCGTGATCTCGCTTTGAGGCTTGACCCCGTCATTCAGTCCGTCAATGGTAAACGTCTCGCTTCCATCCAAGCCGAGGGATTCGGCGTTTTGTCCCGAAGTGAATCTCAGCGGAAGCACGCCCATGCCCACAAGGTTTGAGCGATGAATACGTTCAAACGACTCGGAGATGACCGCCTTCACGCCTTGCAGCATGGGACCCTTCGCCGCCCAGTCACGACTGGAGCCTGTACCATATTCCTTGCCCGCGAGGACAATGGACGGGACGCCTTCTTCCTTGTATTTCATCGCCGCATCGAAAATGGACATCACTTCGCCGGAGGGCTGATACTTCGTCCAATTGCCTTCTTTCGGCGCAACCATCACATTCTTCAAGCGGATATTCGCAAACGTGCCGCGCGCCATCACCAGGTCATTGCCGCGCCGCGTGCCATATTGATTAAAATCCTTGGGCTGAACACCGCGCTCTTGCAGGAACTTGCCCGCCGGAGAATCCGCGGCGATGTTGCCCGCAGGCGAGATGTGGTCGGTGGTGATCGAATCACCAAACACGCCAAGCACTCGCGCATTTTCAATCGGCTGAATGGCTGGAACATCAAGCGTCAGGGTTTGGAAATAAGGCGGGTGATGAATGTAAGTCGAATCATCGCTCCACTCAAAAAGGTCGCCTTCCTTGACCTTGACTTCCTTCCACATGTCGGAGCCTGAAAACACATCCTCATATTTGGATTTGAACATCTCAGGACGAACATTCGCCGCAATCGATTCGTCAATCTCCTGCTGGGTGGGCCAGACATCCTTGAGATAAACTGGCTGATTGTTTTGATCTGTGCCAAGCGGCTCGGTGACTAAATCAATATCCACTGTGCCGGCGAGGGCATACGCCACCACCAGCGGAGGCGACGCGAGATAGTTTGCCTTCACCAGCGGATGAACGCGCCCTTCAAAATTGCGATTGCCCGAAATGACCGCCGCCGCAACCAAATCGCCGCTTGTGACAGCCTTGGCAACTTCGCCAGGCAAAGGACCGGAATTTCCGATACAGGTGGTACAGCCATACGCCACCACGTTGAAACCAAGTTGAGAAAGCGGTTCGAGCAGACCCGCGCTCTTGAGATATTCCGTCACCACCAGCGAACCAGGCGCCAGCGAGGTCTTGACGTAGGGTTTAACATTCAAACCTTTTTCAATGGCTTTCCTGGCAACAAGTCCAGCCGCAATCAACACAGACGGGTTGGAGGTGTTGGTGCAGGAGGTAATTGCCGCAATCACCACCGCGCCGTGTTTCATTTTGAGCGCGCCAAAATCAGATTCGCGGTTCAGCGCATCGCCGGAAAGATCGTAGCCGCGATCTTTAATGGGAGCGGTCAACGCCTTCTCGAATGTATCCTTCATGTCCGAAAGCGCCACGCGATCTTGCGGACGTTTGGGTCCCGCCAAAGATGGAACGACGGAGTCAAGATCGAGTTCGAGGGTGTCGGTAAATTCGGGTTCGGGGCTGTTCGCCTCGTGGAATAGTCCCTGAGCGCGCATGTAAGCCTCAGTGCGGGCGACCACTTCTTCAGAGCGACCCGTCAGGCGCATGTAACGCAGGGTTTCATCATCCACGGGGAAGTAGCCCATGGTAGCGCCATATTCAGGAGCCATGTTGGCAATGGTGGCGCGGTCAGTCAGAGACATGTTGTTTAAGCCTTCGCCAAAGAACTCGACGAACTTGTCCACCACGCCCTTCTTGCGCAGCATTTGAGTGACGGTCAGAACAAGGTCGGTGGCAGTCACACCTTCCTTGAGTTTGCCGTAGAGCTTGAAACCAATCACATCGGGCAGGAGCATGTCCATTGGCTGACCAAGCATCACGGCTTCGGCTTCGATACCACCCACACCCCAGCCGACCACGCCCAGACCGTTGATCATGGTGGTGTGCGAATCCGTGCCGACGACGGTGTCGGGGAAGGCATAGACTTCCGAAGTCTCGGAGACTTCGGAAGTCTTCGTCATCACAACTTCGGCCAGATTTTCAAGATTGACCTGATGCACAATACCGGTCATCGGCGGCACTACACGGAAATTGCTAAAAGCCTTTTGTCCCCATTTCAAAAATTCGTAGCGTTCGCGGTTGCGCTGGAATTCGACTTCAGCGTTGCGGTTGAAAGCGTCTGCCGATGCGAAAAAATCCACCTGCGCCGAATGGTCAATGACCAGGTCAACAGGCACCAGCGGATTAATTTTCTTCGGGTCGCCGCCCAAGCGGGCAACAGCGGAACGCATCGAAGCCAAATCCACCACGGCGGGCACGCCCGTAAAATCCTGCATCACCACGCGGGCAGGCAGGAAGGGAATGCCGGGGCGCGCGCCTTTGGGCGTCCACGCGGCGATGTTCTTTACATCATTTTGTGTGATCTCGCGATCATTGCATTGGCGGAGGGCGGCTTCGAGTACGACGCGGATTGAATAAGGCAGTTTACTGAGTTTGGTCAGACCAGCCTTTTCCAGCGCATTGAGACGGAAGATGATGTATTGCTTGCTTCCCACATTTAATACATCACGGGACTTAAATAGATCTTGCATAGGATACTCCTTTGGTATGAGGGTTTTGTCACATTAAAAATGTGACCTGCTCACACCACAATCTTGAAGAACTCAAAGGAGCGCCTTTGACATCCTTATGCTTTGTGGTGGGATTGATAAATAAAATGAAAGCGGCACACTGCAAAACGATCTGCGTGAAACGCGCCTACAATTTTAATTCCACTTTTATAGATTCAACCAGTTTTGTTTTTTCGTCCTCAGGCAAAAAAGCAGCCTGTGCGGCGCGCAATACACTTTGCTTTAATAAGCTGACCGGCATTTTTAATTTTTCGCATACATGCTGGTATTCGTGCGAAAGGGTAATGCGTGAAACGCTTGGATCATCCGTATTGAGCGTTATCCTCAACCCTGCCGCCATCATACGCGGCAAAGGGTGTGATGGCAAAGAGCGCACCACGCCAGATTGATAATTGCTGGTCACGCACACTTCAAAGATCGTGCCGCGCTCCTTCGCAAGCGCCACAACTTTTTCATCTTCCATCACGCGCACGCCATGGCCGACACGCTCGGCGCCAAGATTTACAATCGCATCGCGCACATTTTCAGCGGGTCCCCATTCGCCCGCATGGATGGTGATATGCAAGCCCGCCTGTTTTGCCTCTTTGAATATTCCTTGAAATGGATCAGATTTAAACTCGGCTTCATTGCCGGCCAAATCCATGCCAAGCAAACCATCTTTCATATAACCAGCCGCCAACCAGGCAACCTGCTCGGCGAGTTCGGGGCTTTCGTGACGGTTGACCGAAGCGATCAACCCCACCTTTACTTTATATTTTTTTGCGGCTTCCTGTGCGCTGTTCACCACCCATTCCATCACATCGTGCAGGGGAAACCTTTCAGCGCGGCTCAATGCCACGGGCGTAAACCGCAATTCAATGTAGCGGATGTTATCCTTCGCCGCATCCTCGACCGCTTCGCGCGTCACGCGATCAATCACATCGGGAGATTTATAAAAAAGGCGTAATGTTTTAAATTTATCAAGGAAGTTTGTAAACGTCTGCGGGTCTTGATCCTGAACCTGCACCAGCCCACTTAAGTTGAACATACTGACAGGAACGGTCACCCCGTGCTGACGCGCAATGTCCAACATTGTCGTCAGGCGCAGGGAACCTTCCAAATGGCGATGCAACTCCACCTTGGGAAGGGAAAAGTATTGATTCAACGGGGTGGTATCGTCGCGGAACAATCTGCCTCTAAAACTTAGTGACGCTTCCTTTTCTTTTTATTACTACCAATCTCCACTTGTTGCTGCGCTGTATTCGGCGCAGCGGCTTCGCTTTCAGAAGTTTCGACCGGTGTAATTTCAACGCGCCTCGGTCTTGCCGCAAAAGCGCGCCCGATAACCAAACCGCGCACATCTTCGAGCAACTGCTGGAACATCTCGGATGCGCGTCCTTTGTATTGTACCAGCGGGTCACGTTGAGCGTAAGCCTCCAAGCCAATGGAAACGCGCAACGCCTCCACTTTTGTCAGATACTCGACCCATAATTCGCTGAATGCGCTCAACAACAATTGACGATGAACTTCATTCAAGACATATTTTCCAATGGATGCAACCAATAGCGCGCGGTCTGTCTCGCTGATGGTTGAAACTGCTTCGTTGAGTCTGCTCTCGCCGAAAGAGATTCGCGCCGCGGGACCAAAGTCGGCAAGTTTCGTGGCGTTTTGACTCAATCGGGTATATTCTGTTTGTCCCCAAGTGGCGCGCAAAATCTCTTCTGCCGTCTCAAGATGACTCATCACATCTTCATCTATGTCCTGCGCCTCGCGTCCATCCAACAATTGCGCGGCAAGGAAAACATAAGTAAAGCGCATAAATCCCTGTTTGACCTGCTTATGAGTTTTTTGGTCAAATGTGGCGCGCGTGCCATGTGAAAGAGTTAAGAGCAGGCGCAATTTCGCGGCGTCGGTATCTGCGGATTCGCGCTGGAGGAATATATCCATGTCGCGTTCAATTTGCGCGTTGAGGCGTTCAAGTTTGTGCGCAAGACCAGCGCGCGCGGTCTGCATAATCACATCCGCAAGATCGTCCCAGTCTGAAGGAAGCGGGGTCTGCCACTGCAACTGCTCGCCCACGCGGTTTTGGATCGCGCCGATCAAGCGCGTGGCATTGAGCGCAGTCAACTGCTCCGCGACCATTTCCTGAATATCTTCCTTGACCGAGTCGGGGTCTTCGCCCAAAGTACGCATCATCTCATTGTTAAGTTTCAACGCTAATCTCTTCCACGATCTTCTGCGGACGCGGCGCATCTTCCCTGTCTCGCAATCCTTCAAAGAAGGCATCCAGGGCGTCGTCTCTTTCAGCGGTCTGCGTTTCAAATGTTTCGCGTGTTTTTTGCACAAGCGATTCGATGGCACGCAGGTTGTGAGCGCCTTCCGCTTCAATGGCACGGGAGATGACATTTAACGTTGAACGTTTAACGTTTTCTTCATCCCCTTTGATTTGATCAAGGATTAACTTGAACCCGTAAGATGGGAACAATCCGTTTTGAGAATCAAACGCAGGCTGCACCTGATCGAGCCACGCGAGCAATTTCCACGGGCCTTCTTCGTCAGCCAGTCCAATTTCGACGCGCTTGGTCACTTCATTTTGGAGCATGTCAGCCACGTCTTCGCTCAGGTCTTCCTTGACGAAGATGCGGTCACGCTGGTTGTAGATCTGCGTGCGCTGCTTGTTTAGCACATCATCATATTCGAGCAGGTGCTTGCGGACATCAAAGTTTGCGCCTTCCACACGGGTCTGCGAACTTTCGATGATGTTGCTGACGAGGCGCACTTCGAGCGGAAGTGAGTCGTCCACTTTAAGACGTTCCATCAACCCGCTGACTTGATCGCCGCCAAACATACGCATCAGATCATCTTGCAAAGAAAGATAAAAACGCGAAGAACCAGGGTCGCCCTGACGGGCGGCACGTCCGCGTAACTGGTTGTCAATGCGGCGCGCTTCATGCCGTTCAGAGCCAACAACGTGCAAACCGCCGAGTTCCTTCACGCTTTCCATATCTTCAAAATATTGCAGGAAGAGTTTTACTTCGGCGTCGTAAATGCCAAAGGTCGCAGGATCAACTTTCAGCAGGGCCTGGCGGCGTTCTTCGAGAATCATATCAAACGGGTCGTCATATCCTGATTTTCGCAAAACACGATTGACCGCCGCGATCACTTCTTCGGCAAGTTCGCCGCCGAGTTTAATATCCACACCACGGCCTGCCATGTTGGTGGCAATGGTCACTGCGCCGAATGCGCCCGCGCCCGCAATGATTTGCGATTCTTCGGTATGCTTGCGCGCGTTCAATACCTGGTGCGGAACGCCGCCCTGCATGATGGCTTTCAAGCGGTCTGCGGATTCGGCTGGCAGGTTCAGCGCTTCAAGCAAAGCCTGCAAGTTACTCGCTTCTTCGGGGTTGATGTTGGTCATGCCATGCGGTTTGATGAAGTTACGCATCATATCAGGCGTGATCTTTTCAATGGGTTCGTTGAACGGCGCGAGTTCTGCAATAAGCCGTCCATCCTCTTCAAGGTTTTTTGCGCTCATGTAAGCGCGTCGGACGAGGGTCACTTGCAGTAACCGGCGAATAGGCTCGGGCTTGAGTCTGCTCGAAAGTTTGTCAGATGAATCAACCGAGGTGGTACCAACCAGCATTGGGCGTCCCAGCGTATGGTAGCGCACAATCTCGGTCACGATGGCGCGCAGTTTGGCTTCGGCTGTGCGGTAGATCACATCAGGGTAATCTTTTCTGCGATAGAAAACTTTTCCGTCACCCGCCTTGGATGTGTAATAGA
The DNA here is from genome assembly GCA_020049345.1 of Anaerolinea sp. Classification (GTDB taxonomy): domain Bacteria; phylum Chloroflexota; class Anaerolineae; order Anaerolineales; family Villigracilaceae; genus Villigracilis. The sequence goes on along the minus strand of JAIFKY010000276.1, from coordinate 19,661 downwards.
AATATTGATAGCCTTCTTCGTCTTTGGCTTTTTGCTCAACCAAAGTTGCATCGGCGCGAACCGATTGATATTCAAGGTTTGTTGGAACAGGTGCAACTTCAATTTTATAAATCTTGCTGAACTCTTCGGCTTCGGTTAAAGCGGTGCCGGTCATACCCGCCAGTTTTTGGTACATGCGGAAGTAATTCTGCAAGGTGATGGTGGCATAGGTCACGTTCTCAGGCTCGACCTTGACGTTTTCTTTCGCCTCCACCGCCTGATGTAGACCGTCGCTCCAACGGCGACCGGGCATTTGCCGTCCCGTGAATTCATCCACGATGACAACCTTGCCGCCCTGCACAAGATAATCTTTGTTGCGATGGAAAAGGTACTGAGCGCGCAGGGATTGTTCGAGGAAGCCCGTCAAACGCGCCTGTTCTGGAGTGAGGTCTTCGGGTCTATCAGGATCAAGGAGTGGCTGCCCCAAAAGAGATTCGACGCGGCTGATGCCAACCTCTGTTAAAGAAACGTTGCGATCTTTTTCGCTGACTTCATAGTCTTCAGGCTTCAACTGTTTAACGATGTTGGCCATGATGGTGTAATACTCAAGGTCGCCCGATGAGGGTCCTGAGATAATAAGCGGCGTGCGGGCTTCATCGATCAGCACGTTATCCACTTCATCCACGATGGCATAGTAATGCCCGCGCTGAACGCGGTTATCGAGCCGCATGGCCATGTTGTCACGCAAATAATCAAAACCAAATTCGGAGTTGGTACCGTAGGTAACATCCGCACTGTAGGCTTCGACCCGATCCACGAGCCGCAGGTGACGTTGATCTTCGTGCGGAGACTCACGCTCGAAATCCACCATGAAGGCTTTTTTGCCATTTTCTGTTGCGGCAGCCATTTGCAGAACGCCGACAGAAATACCAAGCATGTGGAAAATGGGAGCCATCCAACGCGCATCGCGCCGCGCCAGATAATCATTCACAGTAATCAGATGTACGCCGCGTCCGGTTAAGGCGTTGAGATAAACGGGAAGTGTGGAAACGAGAGTCTTGCCTTCGCCGGTGCGCATCTCGGCGATTTGTCCGTGATGCAGTGCGCCGCCGCCGATGATCTGCACATCGTAGTGGCGCAGACCAATCGTCCGCTTGGATGCTTCGCGCACGACGGCAAATGCCTCAGGCATGATCTCATCCAAAATGTCCTGTTCAAACTTATGGCGGTCGGTTTCATCCCCCCCACCGTCTCCCCCCATTTTCCCCAAAAATGGGGGGAGTGCAGAGGGGGATATGGCTTGCGCCACACGCGCCTTAAATTCATCCGTTTTGGCGCGCAAAGCCTCATCGCTGAGCGATTCGTATTCCGCTTCCAATGCATTGACTTGCACAGCCAAATTTCCAAATTGTGCAAGTGTCTTTTTGGTGGGGTCACCACTGAATAATTTTACAAAGTTTTTAAGCATATAATCCCTTTCACGGAAAGGGATTATAGCATGGTAGGTTGCATGGCGAATTGGAGTTTTATTAATGTTTTGATGCTGGCTGAACAGCATGGTGAAAGTTTTTGGTTTTCTCTTTTCTACACCTATTTACCGGTTGGCTTGGGTTCCAACCCGATCAACTGCGAGACGGTGACCAGTGTAAAGCCTTTATTTTGCAAATACTCAATTACAGACGGCAACGCTTCGGCTGTATGCCAGCCGCGTCCATTGGCGTGCATGATGATAATAGAGCCTTTGCGAGCGGTGCGCTGAATTTCAGCCAGAATCGTTGCAGAATCAAATTTCGGATCAGGGTCGCCTGAGACAGAGTCCCATAGAACGGTGTACAAGCCATGTTGGGCAATCACTTGCAGACTCAGATCATTAAACGTGCCTGAAGGCGGGCGAAAAAGATGCGAATGTTTGCCCGTGAGTTGCAAAAGCATATCTTCCGTGTCTTCAAGTTCCTGAGCCATTTCCAAGGCAGTTAATGTTGTAAAGTCAGCATGACTCCAGGAATGGTTACCAAGCTCAAAGTTTGGGTTTGAGGCGAGCAATCGTGTTTCGTAGGGATGAGTCCGCATCCAATCGCCTCCCATAAAAAACGTGGCGGGAACGTTATAACGTTGAAGAGCCTCCACAATGGAGGCATCATAACCGGCGGGATATTGCGGATCCTGACACATATCAAAAGTCAGGGCGACATACGGCTCAATCCAATCTCCGCTGGTGATGACAACGGCGGGCGGCGTGGGCGTAACCCAGAGAGTAGGCGTCGGCGTGGAGGTTGGTGAGGCGGTAGCCGTTGCTGTGGGAATACTACGAGTGGGAGTTACAGTTACAGGCGCAGGCGTGCAGGCGGTAAAGAGAAAGATGGATACAACAAACAGGAAACTTTTTTTCATTTATGCAAAACCCGCCATCGTTTATGGATTCGACTCCCACACCCGCACATTTGATATTTGGCATGAAGTCCAGTAGTCGGCATTAATATTCGAAACCACGCCATAATAAATTTCTCCCATGCCCAAAAGTTTTGTCGTGAAAAGGGTATATTGACCCACCAGCATATCGTCAACAAGTGCGTAGGCAACATCCTTATTGACGACCAGTGAAAATTTTGTCTTCGTTTTGTTGGATACATCCACTTCCCCAGTTCCGTGGGTTGTGCCAAACAATTCACATGGATACATGCCACTCTTGCAATATCCCATCCGCACTGCATTGTTGGTCAATATGGCAGTGTAACCGCCGCTGTTACTTTGCACACGGTAGGCAAATCCGCACCCTGTGTAGTTTGGATAGGTGGTCGCGCCTCTGCTGTCCAGTTCAATATCAGCCCAAAGCGCAAAATCCTGCGCTTCTTGCCCAGTACGCTTAAACTCAAAAACATTAAGCGAGGGTGTTGTTCGGGAAAAATCATCCAACTCATAAAGTTGCCCGTTCTGAAATGGAAGATAGCCCTTCTGATAATAATCCTGAACGGCTGCCGTCACGTCATTCGGCGCTTCTGTTGCCACGCTGATTTCAACCGTGGGCTGGGGAGCAGCAGTGTTCAAAACAATTGGAGGCGGCTCAGGTGATTGTGTCGGCAGGATCACCGCTGTTGCAGGCGGAATACCTGTCGGAAGTTGAAACGGCGCCTGCGTTGGAGCAGGCGACTGCCCCAAGTCTATTTTCAAGCCGCACGCCAGAACTGCCAGCACACAAACAGAAACAGATCCCAAAATACGATACGAGTATTTTTTGTTCATTCGACCATCCCTCCCGCCAACACAAGAAATGCCGCGCAGCACTTCTTCTTTCATGGTACATCAAACCAATACCGTATTGCAAGTAAACATCAGGTGTTTCGCGCTATTGAGTCAGATATAAATCTTCAACTTTTTTTCTAGCCCAGGGGGTTCTTCTCAAAAATTTCAAACTGGATTTGATACTTGGATCATCTGTAAAACATTTAATCGTGATGCGCCGCCCCAACTCCTCCCAGCCGTATTTCTCCACAAGGCGGGTCAGGATCATTTCCAGCGTAATACCATGCAGGGGATTGTTATTTTGTTCGCCGCTCATAGATATTTCCTCCCGACAGGCGAATTACACCTGTCGGGCAAATAAAATCACTTTCCAGTTTTTTCCCACAATGCCGCAGAACTGTCCTGGAGAAATATATCGCGGCTGATGTGTTCGCCAACCTTGGTGACAAGGTGTGGGTATCTAAGCAGGCGCAAGGCAATTTGTCCATGAACAACCTGGAAAGGTCTTTCATTGTCTGCGTACTCCACAAGAGCCTGCACATAAAGCCGCTGGTATTTCTGCGCGAGTTTCAGAATGAAATCATGCGAGTCAAACTTGGCTGGCATTAAAGCAATGACCTGTTCGTAAACGGACTCAAGCGATTGAAATTCAGTAGACATGGTTTTCTCCTTTTGCAATTACATCAAAATGATTAGCTCAACTCAACGCAGAATAACTATAAATCAAACTTTTGCCTGCGCATACGTTCTTTTGAAAACTTAAGAATGCTGTCTTTTTTGAATTATGGGATGCATTCAAGTATATACGAAATCCATAATTGGACAAGTATAATCACAATCATGTTCACCCCTGAATCCATCCTCAAATCCACATTCGGTTACGACACCTTCAAGCCGCTGCAGCGCGAGATCATTGCCAACGTGCAGGCGCGGCGCGACACGCTGGTGATCATGGCTACGGGCGGCGGCAAATCACTCACCTATCAAGTTCCTGCACTCATCTTCAACGGATTGACCGTCGTTGTCTCGCCGCTGATTGCGCTGATGAAAGATCAAGTGGAGCAACTGCGCGCGCTCGGCGTGCCCGCGCTTTTCATCAACAGTTCGCTTTCGCCTGAAGCATATCAGGAGAATATGGACGCTGTGCGGCGGGGCGATGTAAAACTGCTTTATGTGGCGCCTGAGACATTGCTGACTCCCAGAATTTTCTCGCTTCTCTCCGCGCTGAAACTTGATCTGCTCGCGATTGACGAAGCCCACTGCATCTCAGAATGGGGACACGACTTCCGACCCGAATATCGTCAACTGGCTGAAGTACGCAAAAAATTCCCGTCGGCTGTGTGCATGGCTCTGACGGCTACCGCCACCCCGCGCGTGCGCGCCGATATTATGTCCACGTTGGGGTTTTCACAAGCAAATGAGTTTCAATCTTCTTTCAACAGAGAGAACTTGTTTATTGAGGTCTTGCCCAAGCAAAACCCTGTGGCGCAGACTTTGCGTTTCCTCCAAAATTTCAAAGACCAATCTGGCATTATCTATTGTTTCTCGCGCCGCCAGGTGGATGAACTTGCCGATGCGCTGGCGCAAAAGGGATTCTCTGTCCGCCCGTACCATGCAGGGCTGGAAGATTCGGAGCGGCATCGAAATCAGGAAGCCTTCATCCGCGACGATGTGCAGATCATCGTGGCGACGATTGCGTTTGGCATGGGAATCAATAAGCCGAATGTGCGTTTTGTGATTCACTTTGATCTGCCGAAAAATATCGAGAGTTATTATCAAGAGATCGGGCGCGCCGGACGCGACGGTTTACCTTCGCATTGTTTATTGCTTTACAGTTATGGCGATGCAAGCAAGATCAGATATTTCATTGACCAAAAGGAAGACCCGGAACGCAGCGCAGCCTATCAACATTTGGATGCGATGACGCGGTACGCCGAGGGCAGTGGATGCAGGCGCAAGCCGTTACTCGCTTATTTTGGCGAAACTTTTACAAGCGAGAACTGCGGCACTTGCGATAACTGCGGGTCCGAACAAACCACGCAGGTGGATATCACCATCCCCGCGCAAAAATTCCTTTCCTGTGTAAAACGCAGTGGAGAAAAGTTCGGCGCGGCGCATGTGGTGGATATTCTGCTTGGTTCAAAAAATGAGAAGATCGAAAAATACAAGCATCATGAATTATCCACGTATGGTATTGGTCGTGAATTAACCAAGAGCCAGTGGATGCACATTGCCCGTCAATTGGTGGAGCGTGGGTTGCTGGATCAAGAACCTGCATACCGCGTGTTGTCGGTGACTGCCAAGGGGTTGGAAATGCTCAAGGCGCGTGAACAGGTTCGGGGTTTGATCAACGAGCCGAAGAGGAGCGAACGCGCGGACTCGAAAATCAAATCTGCATCTGCCGAAGAAGCGGAGTACGACAAATCCTTATTTACCCTGCTGCGTAACAAAAGAAAAGAGCTGGCTGATGCGGCAGGCGTTCCGCCTTACATCATTTTTTCAGACAAGACTTTGGCGCAAATGGCGGCTTATTTTCCACAGACAAAAGAAAGTCTGCTCAACATGAGCGGCATGGGCAGGGTGAAGTATGAGCGTTATGGCGCCGATTTTCTGACGGTCATTAAAGCGTATTGCAGGGAAAATAGAATCGAAGAAAAATTCAAAGCGCCGGCGCGCGATAAAGACGATGCGGGACGGCGATATATGGCGGTGGGCGAAGCCTACAACGAGGGGGATAGTATTCAGAATTTAATGAAGCGTTACGATGTGACGGCCGATACGATCTTGAATCATCTGGCGCGTTTTATCATGGCGGGCAATCCGCTGCGCTCGGCTGAAGATTTGATTGCGCTCTCAAATCTTTCGCCAGACCAGCAAATGGCTGTGTTCAAAGCCTTCGACACCATGGGATCGGATATGCTAAAGCCCATTTACGATAAATTTAATAACACTGTAAATTATGATGAGTTGAGAATTTTGCGGCTGTGTTATTTGTGCGAGGAAAGATAAAGCGCGTCAGGAGATGCCAAAAGCGTCACATCAACTCTCAATCATCTTCAAAAATATCTCCACAATCTTTGGGTCAAATTGCTTTCCACTTTGCTCCTGGATATGTTCCAGAGCCTTCTTTTTTGTCCAGCCTTTGCGATAGGGGCGGTCAATGGTGACAGCGTCCCACACATCTATCACTGCGAACATGCGCGCCACAAGCGGAATTTGCTCGCCTTTTAATCCGCGCGGATAGCCTGTGCCGTCCCATTTTTCGTGATGAGAATAGGGAATATCCAAAGACTGCCGCAGGTATTTGATGGGCTGAAGCATTTCATAGGCAAACTGTGGATGCTGGCGCATGAGAATCCACTCTTTGTCTGTGAGTTCTCCTTCTTTAAGCAGGATATTATCTGGAACGCCCATCTTGCCAATGTCATGCAATAAAGCGCCGCGCCGAATGTGAAGTATTTCGCTGTCTTTTATGCCCATCGTTTTAGCAAGCGCAATGGTCAGTTCGGTCACGCGCTGTGTATGACTTTCTGTTTCCTTGTCGCGCAGATCCATGGCTCGCGCCCAGCCTTCGATTGTGGCGTCGTAGGCTGTGATCAACTCAAGGTTGGCGCGTTGCAGATCGTCAAAGAGTTGTGTTTGATCTATGGTGATGGCGGCCTGTCCGGCCAGTGTTTCGAGGAAGTCGAGCCACTCTGGGTTTAGGGGCAACGGGTTGCGGTGGAAGACCTCCAATACACCTTTGACTTCGCCTTTGGCTGTAAGCGGCACAGCGTAATATTCGAGGAAGCCTTCGCCTTCCAGAATGACAGAGCGCGTGAAATTGATCCCGGATTCGGACAGGTTGGGAATGTGTACCGTGCGGCGTTCAAAAGCGGCGCGTCCGGCAAAACATTCGCCAAGGCGCAGGTGAGTTTGTTCAATGGCGCGTGTGCGGAATCCCTGTCCGGCAACAAAGTCTAACATTTGCAGGTGCGGATGATATAAAAGAACATCAACAGCATCAACATTCAACTGGGCGATGGTTTGGGCAATGACCGTGTTCAAGATGGGGCGCAGGTCAAAGGAAGAGGAGATTGCGCGATCGATCAAGTGCAGGGCTTGCAATTGACTTAAACGGCGCATGGTCTGTTCACGAAGGCGGGCCGAGTGAATGGCTCCGGCCGCTTGTGAGGCGAAGAGCGAGAGCAGGCGTTCATCGGATTCGGTAAATTTTCGCTCAGAGTCGCCGATCTCTTCCGCGGTTAAAACGCCGATCAACTCGCCTCCGTAAAGCATTGGCACTTCAATGGCCGCGCGGATGAAAGCGCCATTAAATATTGACGAACGCCCTTCCCAGTTCGAATAATCTTCTATTCTTAATGGCTTTTGGGTTTGCGCCACGCGTCCGGCAGCCCCCTGACTAAGTTGCAAGCGAGTTCCAAGCGGCGTGGAATGCGTGGTATCCACAGTCAGTTCCAATTCTCTGGTCTCAGAGATGTAGAGATACATGCCGCCAGATGAAGCGCCAAGTAGTTGTCTGGCGCGATCCACAATAACCTGTAACATGGTATTTAATTCATTTTCAGAAGAAAGAGCGCTGCTCGTTTCATAAAGCGCTGCGAATTCGCGGGCGCGACGCGCAGTCTCTTCACGCAGACGCGCTGAATGCAGCACCCCTGCGGCCTGGGCGGCAAAGAGCGACAACAGACGCTCATCAGATTCTGTAAATGTGCGGCTTGAAGCGCCTATCTCGGCCACATTCAATACGCCGATCAAATCTCCCCCAAACAACATTGGCACCTCCAATACGGCGTGAAATGACAAACCATCGAATATATGCGAGCGGCCTTGCCACACTGAATAATCATCCACGCGCATCGGTTGTCGGGTCTGGGCAACCAGCCCGGCAACTCCTTCACCAAGTTTCAGGCTTGAGCCAATGGAAATAAGAGGTGTGGTTGTAACCACTATTTCCAGTTTCGAATCTGCCTGATTGTAAAGATACATGGCTCCGGTGGCGGTATCCAATAATGTTGTGGCATGTTCCACGATGTCTTTTAGCAGGGTATTTAAGTCGTTATCGGCAGAGAGTGCGTTACTAATTTCATACAGTGAGGCGAACTCCTTAAAGCGGCGTTCGGTCTGCTCAAACAGGCGGGCATTTTGCAAAGCCAGAGAGGCTTGCCCTGTAAAAGCGCGCATTAATTCGACATCTTCATCGGTGAAGAAGTTGGGGTCTGAACTGTCAAGTGAAAAGAAAGCAATGACTTCATCGTTGACAATGATGGGAGCGCCTGCCCACGAGCGGATAAACTTTGATTCCTGGGTTTGAACCCAGTTTGGGTATTGTTTCACATCTGGAATGACCAGCGGTTGTTTATTTTCAAACATCCAGCGCAGATTTTCCACCAAAGCAATATCGAAACTGAACTTCAAGATTTTTTTAAGCGATTGCTCATCCACATTTTTATATCCGCGCAATCTGGCAACATAGACGATATGCTTTTCTGATTGAACAAACATAATGCAGGCGCCTTCAAAACGCACAACACGCTCCAGTGCTTCCAGCAGGCGGTCAAGGATGGACTCAAAATCAAGGCTGACGCTCATGGATGCGCCGGCGCTCAACGCGTCGCGCAGGGCATCAGACACAAGCCGTTGTTTGCGTTCTGCTTCAAAAAGGCGGGCATTCTCCAACGCGCTCGCCGCCTGATTTGCCAGAGTGGCGACCAAACGTTCATCTGTTGCGCTAAAAATATTGATCTGCTCGCTTTCAATGCTGATCACGCCAATAACGCGATCTCCCAGCATCATAGGAACATAAAGCCCCGATTGTAGTCCGGGATATGTATCGACATAACGCGCATCAGAACTGAGGGAATTTGACCGCACAATCTGCTTATTCCGAACAGCCCAGCCGCTTACCCCTTGTGACGCGGAGGTGATCAGCAACTTAAAGTTTTCCTCCACTTTATGCCTTTGCGCTTCACTCTGCAAACCTGGTTGATTAAATGCCAGTAGTTCAAGGCTTTCATCCTGCGGGTGGTACAAGCGGACAGTTGTGTGATTCCATCCGAGTTTTTGTTCAAGCAACTCAATTACTTTTTTGGCAATCTCATCAGGGCGTAGAAGTTGATTAATGGACAGCCCGCTTTCGTAAAGCGTTTCCAATTCCATCACACGCTGGCGCATTTCATCTTCCACCTGTTTGCGAGCGGTAATATCTTGAATCACGCCGCGCATTTTCAAAAGGCTATTTTGGGCGTCAATTTCCAACGCTCCCAGTCCATGCACCCAGCGTTCCGCACCATCATTTTTTCTGACAATCTTGTATTCCCGATCAAAGTCAGCATGTTTGCCCATGATCTCATACGTAAAATAATCCAACATCTGCTGGCGGTGTTCAGGGTGAATGAGATCAAGCCACGATTCAATGGAACGGATGTATGTATCGTCAATACCAAACAGTTTGTCGAGAATGGCGGAACTCTTCCACAGACCGCTGCCAAAATCCAAATCATAACTTCCCATATCTGCAATGGTTTGAGATTCTCGAAGCAAACTTTCACTCTCGCGCAATGCTTCTTCCGCCTGTTTGCGCGCAGTAATATCACGCACAACTGCCAGAACCTGATTTTCGCCGCCAATTGGCGAACTTCGTAACGAAACCTCTGCCCAAAAAAATTCGCCATTTTTCTTTTTGGCAAGCCATTCAAATACCTGCGGTCCTTCCTCCAGCGCTTTGCTTATTTTTCCAAGCGCGTCAACCTGGGTATAAGGCGGCTCGTTAATGCTTAGGCTGTTTATTTGTTTGGCTAATACTTCGGCTTCGGTTTCATATCCATACATCTGCAACATGGATTCGTTGACATGCAACAACCGCCCGTCAGACTCGGCGTGAACAAAAATCGCCTCGGTTGTGGCGTTGAAAATTTCACGGTACTCACGTTCGCTTTTTTGCAGGCTTAACAACGCCTGATTAAGTTCCTGGGTACGCTGACTGACGCGTTTTTGCAGAGTGCGCGCAAAAATGATCAGCGTGGAAATAACCAGCAGGGCAATCAATATTCCAGCGCGCAAATAGGGAATTTCCAACCAGCGCTTGCCCTGTTGCGTGCCAAGCCAACGATTATTAATTGTCTGATATTCAGATTTGCTGATATCAGCAAATCCATTCACCACCAGAGCCAAAAGCGCAGAGTCTCCTTTTTTTACGGCGCGATGAAATTCGCCGCTGAACAATGGTTCGGAATAATTAAATTGGTTTTGCAATCCGTATTTATAAAGAAAATAAAGCCCCGGGGGTTGGTCAACAACAAAAATGGTTTCTTCGTTTTTTTGAGCCGCTTCGATGATTTCTTCATAACTATTGTAGTAAACAAGCCCTGTGAGACCCGCCGCCTCAAGATACTCGGCGTCGGCATCGCCTGATTTGACAGCCACACGAAACCCTTTTAAATCTCCCACGTTTGCAATGCCCGAAATATTATTGTGGAAGAAAATTGGCACATCAATGCGGGCGTATGCGTTTGTAAAGTCATATAGTTCATCCCGTTCACGGGTGCGAAAAATGGTATCAATCACATCAAATTTGCCGTCTGCCATGCCGCTTAACGCATCTTCCCAGGGAATTGCAGAAAGTTCCACTTTTACGCCGGTGTGTTTCTCCCACAGCGCCCATTGATCAACCAGGATGCCATGGGCAACTCCCTGCTCGTCAAGAAATATATAAGGCGGGTAGTTATTATCCATCACAACCCGAATACTGGTTACCGGCGGAGTAACGACAATCTTGGAAACGTTGGCGCAGGAATTCAGCATACTTATAAAAAGAACCGCAATGAAAACAAACAGCGCGCGTTTTTGCTTTTGATCAAAATATTTCATAGTCAGGTTTCCCTTTGATGACTTTCTACTATTCTTCATCAAAGATCACGGTGCGGTTACGTCCGGCTTGTTTCGCCGCATACAAGGCTTGATCTGCGCGCAGAAGCAGGTTTTCCACTGTATCCGGCTCTACGGCGTGGTGAATGGTTTGGGCAATGCCAAGACTAATAGAAAGGGTGATCATGCCTTTATCAGTTTCCATCCGTATGGATGCGATGCTGGCATGAATGCGCTCGGCAAGGGATTGCGCCTCCTGCACATTGGTTTGAGGCAGCAGGATGATGAATTCATCGCCGCCATAGCGGCCGATCACATCGGCAGAGCGCAGTCTGGCGCAAACGACCTGCGCAAGATGCCGCAAGACCTGATCTCCAATTGCATGTCCGAAACCGTCGTTAATCAATTTGAAATCATCCACGTCAAACATCAACACAGAAAGCGGCTGAAGATAGCGGATGGCAATATTAAATTCACGCTCGGCGAGTTCAAACAAGTAGCGGCGATTTTTTATGCCGGTCAACACATCAATCCGCGCAAGTTCCTGCTCGCGCGCAAAAGCCTGTTCAAGTTCCTTGTGGGTAATCTCCAGCGCTTCTTTAGCCTGACGCAACTCGGACTCGGCTTGCTTGCGTTCAGTAATATCCGTTTGGGTGGCTGTCATTCGCTGCGGGAGTCCTTGCAGATCGTATTCAAGGATTTTGCCCTGATCCAAAACCCAGCGGTAGGTTCCGTCTTTTGCGCGCAGACGGTATTCAGCGCGATGAATCGGCGTTTTTCCATCAAAATGATTCTGAATGGACTGCAATGCAGATGCGCGGTCTTCCGGGTGAAGCAAATCGTCCCACTGCCGATAAGTGGACTCAATTTCCTTCAGGGTATAGCCAAGCATGTTTGCCCAACGTTCATTTCGCCGAATTTCACCCGTTTGAATGTTCCAGTCTGAATAACCTAATTGACTGCCTTCCATCACTGCCGCCAGCCGTTCTTCAGATTCGCGTATTATTTCGTGTTCCAATTTACGTTCGGCAATATCCAGACAGTACCCAATGTAACCGATGAACTCGCCCATAGTGTTGTATTGCGGGCTGCCGTCATCCTGAATCCAGCGATACTCGCCATCATGCCTACGCAGGCGATATTCCATGCTAAAAGATCCGCGCCGCTCAAAAGCCCCCATATACGTTTTTATACAATGTTGAAGATCGTCGGGATGCACTCCCTCAGACCAGCCGCCGCCAAGCTCCTGATCAATTGTCCTGCCGGTAAATTCGAGCCAGATGTCATTAAAATAATTACGCAAGGCATCAATTCCCGAAGTCCAGATCAACGCCTGCCCGGAGTTTGCAAGGGTGCGATAGTTCTGTTCGCTCTCGCGCAGGGCTTCCTCGGCTTTTTTGCGCGTGGTAATGTCGCGCAGCATACCCTCGTGATATAAAATTTCGCCCTGCTCGTCATGCACATAATACCCATGATCTTCAACCCATATTTCAGATCCGTCTTTGCGCCTCATGCGGTATACGTCAACTTCCTCCTGTCCGGTATCCAACAGGTGACTGCCCCTTTCTTCGGGCGCAAAGTAGAGGTCTTTTTTGATGTCCACATCCAGCATTTCCTCTTTGCTTGCGTATCCAAACATTTTGACCATGGCGGGGTTTACATCCACAAATTTTCCGACATGTGTACTGCGATAGATGCCATCCATCATGCTGTTGAACAAAGAGCGGTAGCGTTCTTCAGATTTACGTAATGCCTCATCCACTTGTTGGCGCTCGGTAATGTCGCGAATAACCACCAGCGACCCATTTTGCTCGCCATATCTAAAGGAAGACCCGTTTAACTCTCCAACAAAAAGAGAGCCATCTTTGCGCTTCATGGTCAATTGAAGGTCTTTTGACCATTCGTCACGGTCAAACGCATCACGAAATGCCGCCATCGCTATGGGAATAGAGGACTCGTGCAGGAAATCCACAAAAAAACGTCCGCACATCTCTTCAGGCGTAAAGTAAAAAAGGGACATGGATGCAGACGAAGCGTACGTGACAACCCCGTTGGCATCGGTAATGGATATAAGGTCTCTGCTATGCTCTGTTATGGAGCGGATTTTTTTCTCATTTTCCTTGGCGATCTCCTTCTGCAAACCTATATCGCTTTGTTTACGTTCTGTGAGATCATGGATGATTGAGAAAAGCGCCCGCTTTTTCTGAACCATAATTGGGAATGAATATATTTCCACAATACGCTCTTCACCACCCGCCAGCCTGTGTGAAAAAACAAAATAATTTTGCTCCCCGTTTAGCATTTTTTGACGATCTACAACCGCCTGCTCTGGCGGTACTGTATTAATTTCATCGCTTGACATGCCGCAAAGTTTTGATCTGGAATACCCATAAAAATTCGCCGCCGCCTGATTGGCGTCAAGAATATCCCCTGTTTCGGGGTCGATCAACAAGACAACTGCCGAATGCCCATCAATCATCAAGCGGACTGATTGTTCGTCAGGCGCATGGGTTCGCAGCGTTTTTTGCGGAGACATTAAATTGCTCCTGACACATCTGAGCCAAAGATCACAGTGCGGTTGCGCCCGCCTTGCTTTGCCGCATACATGGCTTCATCAGCGCGATGGATCAACTCATCAACCGACGCATCCTGCGGCGCGTGAATGGTTTCTGCAATGCCGATGCTGAGCGTAACGGTGGCTGGACGTCCCTTGTCTGTATCTATGCAAAGCGCCGCCACGCCGGCGCGGATGCGTTCGGCCAGCAGCCAGGCATGTTGCGCGTTTGTAACCGGCAGGATAATTAAAAATTCCTCGCCGCCATAACGCCCAATCAAATCCACATCGCGCAGTTGAGCGCGCACAACCTGCGTAACGCTTTGCAGCATCTGATCGCCGACGGCATGTCCAAAAGTGTCATTGATATATTTGAAATGATCCAGGTCGAACATGATCACAGACAACGGCTGCTGATAACGTCTGGCAACATCAAACTCGTGAATGGCAAGTTCAAATACATAACGGCGGTTGCTGACACCGGTCAGCACATCGGTATGCGCCAAATGTTGTTCGTGTTCAAATGCCGCCTTAAGTTCGCGGTTCGCCGCTTCAAGTTTTTCCTTTGCCTGTTGCAGATCGGCTTCTGCCTGCTTGCGTTTGGTGATATTCAATTTGATCGCAATGAAATTCTTCACATTGCCCTGTTTATCCAAAACGGGCGTAATGGTTTCTTCTTCAAAATATAAACTGCCATCTTTGCGCCTGTTCACCAACTCTCCGCGCCAGACCTTGCCAGACAGAATGGTCCTCCACATATTTGTATAAAATGTGGAGTCGTGTTCATCCGACTTAATAATGCGCGGATTATTTCCAATGGATTCCTCTTTGGAGTAACCGGTCAATGTAACCCAAGCCGGGTTGACCCATTGGATCACGCCCTTTTTATCTGTAATGGCAATGGCATTCGCGGCGGTCTCCAGCGCAGCGCTTTGCAAAAGCGCCTGCTCTTCTGCTTGTTTGCGCGCGGTAATATCGCGCACAATTCCCTGATAGCGCCCGTCTGGAAATTGTTTGGTGTTGATTTCAACCGATACCAGACTGCCATCCTTGCGAATCATTTCACGTTCGGTGAGGAGCGTTTTGCCATTCCGCAACTCATCCAGACGCAAAGGGTCTTCGGGCGATGCTTTTATAACATCATGTATCGTCAAATGCAGAATTTCTTCACGCGAATATCCCAACAATTCACAGCCAGCAGAATTTGCGTCCAGATACTCTCCGTTTTGATTTGCAAGAAATATTCCGTCAGACGCCTGCTCAATCAGAGCGCGGTATTGTTCTTCTCTCTCCTGAATGGTTTGCTCGACCTTTTTACGCGCGGTAATATCCTGCACAATGGCAATATGAAAATCGGGCGCGGCGCCTGCCTGCCACATGGGAGATACGGTCAAGTCCACCCAAACAATGGAGCCATTCTTATGAATAAGGCGTTTCTCCATCGTGTATTCTCGAATGACGCCAGACTTTAGCAGTTCCATATTATCCAAATCAGGCTGAAGATCATCCGGATGCGTAATGGATTGAAAGTTAAGAGATAACATCTCTTGGAGTGAATAGCCGACAATTTCACAGTCTTTCTGATTAACCTGAATAAATTTCCCCGTCTGCGTTTGAATCCGCGCCACACCAACCGCCATTTGTTCAAACAGCACGCGCAATTGAGATTCGCTTTCGCGCAGTTCTTTTTCCGCATGAATACGGGCGGTGACATCGCGCAACATTCCCTCGTGGTAAACGATGGCGCCCTGCTCATCATACACATAATGCCCGCGATCTTCCACCCATATCTCAGAGCCGTCCTTGCGCCGCATACGGTAGACTTCAACATCTTCTTTTACAGCATCCAAAATGGGGCTGCTTCTATCTTCGGGCGCAAAATAAAGGTTTTTTTTGATATCCACAGCCAGTAATTCCTCCCTGCTTGAATATCCAAACATATTTACCATGGCGGGATTCACATCCACAAATTTCCCATCGTGTGTACTGCGATAAATACCATCCGTCATGCTGTTGAATAGGGTGCGATAGCGTTCTTCTGATTTATGCAGTTGCTCATCTGCCAGTTTTCGCTCAGATAATTCCTTCTGCATTTGTTGCGCCAGGCGCACGTTGGACAGACTGACCGCAATTTGTCCGGCGAAAGATTTCATGGCGGGTACATCATCTTCAGTCAGAGACAGACCGCTGACAACCATCAGTCCCAGCGTTTCATCATCCACACGCAAGGGCGCAAAAATACCCTGTTCAACATTCAGGATATTCATACTTTGGATAGCCAAAAGACGAGGGATATTCGGGAGCATTTCGGCAAAATATTCCTTTGCATCTTGCACGTAAATAATCCGTCCGTCAGTGATACTGCGGGCAAATAAACCCCGCGGAAAAAGCTCAAAACGATACCCCAATATTGAATAACCTGTTATTTTTTCAACCTGTTGAAGAAAATTCTGCGCGTATGAAGTATGTACCACGGTCAAGAACTGACCTCCACGCTCAACCATAAACAAGGAAACATCTCCGCCCAAGAATTTGATCTGATCGCCAACAGCGCGATACACCTCATCGGCTGTGCGCGCCCGTTGGATGGATTGCGCGGCACGACTGAGCGCCAGCAGCAGATCGCGGCTGTGGCTGAGCGCAGTCTGCTCAAGTTTTTTTGTTGAATTTTTGGATGTTTTTTCAACCATGGCGACCATCCTGTCGGTCATGCGGCATCTATGAGCGGCAAATAAATTCAGACTCAACTAACTTTAATAAAACAAGTTTAATGTCTCGTCCGCCCTCGCGCTGTTTATCATAATAGCAAACAAAAAATGTAAATCCTGCGGGATGTTCCACACAAGTCGAATAAAAAGTTAATATATATTGACTCTAATTCCTAGTCAAGCATTGCCTTCAATATCTTACGTACTTGCGCTTGCAAACGGCGGGGTTGAATGGCATCCAATGTCACCTGTTGCGCCCCTGCAAATTTTGCAAATCTGACAAGCCCGCGCCCAAGCGCACTGGCAAAGGCTTCATCTTTCGGGGCGTCGTCTTCAAGCCAGAAGCCAAGGATGTGGAGCGTGTTTGTTTGGCGATCCAGTTTCGGGTCAAGTCGCGCAACGAGATCATCGCCGTATAAAATAGGCAGGGTGTAATATCCCCAGCGGCGTTGATGCAGGGGCTTGTACACCTCCCATAAATATTCAAAATCAAAAACCTGCTTTGCCCGCCCGCGCGCGCTAACCATGTCCAAAGGCGCAAGGAATGTGACTTCCTCATCAGTGGTTGCTCCCAGCGGCTTCCATTTTTTGGGAATACGCCCCGCCTCCAAATCTGACAAGTGGGGCTGGTCGCTGTTCAAGTAGAGGAGTCCATCCTTTGAGTTTTCAACCCGCACCCGCGAGACAATGCCCTGTTCGATGAGTTGTTCGATTCTTGCCCTACCTTCCTCACGAGTCACATCACGATGAAGAAAACCAGCCAGACTGCTGCGCCAGGTACTTTCACGCGCCAGCCCCAACTGTAAAATTGTCTTGCGGCAGAAAAAATCTTCGGCTTCTGATTCAGGCGCGGCATAATCATATTCATCAGGCAACACACGCTCGCGCAAATCGTAGATGCGATCAAAACCTTTGCGGGTGGTGATCATCACCTCGCCGATTAACCATAAATAAAATAACGCGATGGACGCTTCCTTCCTTCCGCGATAACTCCAGGTTTTAAGAGCCTCGCCGCCAAAATCGCGGTTGCCCAGCGGACCACGCGCGCGTAATTCATTTAAGACAAATTTTATAGTCTCGACAGGCGGATGCTTAAACGATTCTTCATACCACATGCCCTGCGCTTCGCGATGCTTCATGTGCAAACGCCAATAGGGAAACTCGCTCATGGGGTACATGAACAACCAGCCGCCATAATCGAAAAAGCCGCGTTTTTCATACGCAGCCTGATAGAGATGCTTCGGCTTAAAGTCAAGCACCCGACCATACAACGCAATTTCCTGACTGCGCGCGACGATATTCAAAGGATCAAGCTGCAGACCCTGCATTTGGTGGATGGCTTTGGTTGCGCCAGCCAGTCCCGTGAAACGACGCCCAGGCCAAAGCCCCTGTTGACCCAGTAAAAATCGGCGGAATGTAAGTTTGGAAATGGTTATCATGGCGAAAAAAAAAGACCGAGGGGAAACCTCGGTCAATTGTCCATGGCTGTTAGTCGTCGCCCAGTGAGGCAATTGCCCGCAATAAGCCAAAAATCAACACACCCAATTTGAGTCCTTCACCTGAGGTGATGGCAGTTTCGCGTTCCGTTTTTTCTGCGCGTCGGGTGAGGAGGACGGCCGCAACAAGCCCTGTGACCGCGCCGATTATGGTGCCAAGTAAAATGGTACTGTTTTTGTTCATGGGGTACCTATCCTTTCAAAAAATGCCTTTACGTTTTCGAAGAAACCATCAAGAGCAATCACTGGCTTCACAACCATGTCTGCGCCGCGAATAATATAACTTTGCGCGATATAGATATAATCCTGCGCGATGCCTGTGTAGCGCGGCAATGCGACCAACGCGCGCGCCATCAGGTAGATTAACCCAACCAGAATGGCAAGCGTGATCAGTCCGGTAAACAAAATGGGAATGATGATCCAAATTGTGGAGATCGCCGCCCAACGGCTTACATCGCCATTTGATTTAAAGGTGGCAAAACTGATCAAGACGATCATGCCGATCAACGCCAGCGAGCCTATCGCCACCGGCAGGATAATCTGCGTAGTGCGTTGCTTTCGGTGCAGTTGATATGAATAGTGAGTAGGGTGAGGAAGTTCCTTCATTTGATATATTTTAGCATAAATGCGACTGCCTGATGTTTTGTCACTCCCAAACTCACGGCTTGCTCAAAAATGTTTTCAAATTTACAGCCGAGCTTGGATCCTGCTTTTTGACCACAAAGGCACGAAGTCTCAAAGACTCGAAGGGAAAAACTTTGTGGCTTTGCGTCTTGTGACTTCGTGGTGAAGTTATTAAACATTTTCTTAACGCGAAAAACGCAAGTTGGTCAAACTTTCGTCAATGGTTTTCTACCTTGAGAAAACCATCCTCCCAAACTTAAGTACCTTTCCATAAAGTGTCTGGAAAGGCTATAATCGCGTTTATGAA
Organism: Anaerolinea sp.; assembly: GCA_020049345.1. GTDB lineage: Bacteria > Chloroflexota > Anaerolineae > Anaerolineales > Villigracilaceae > Villigracilis. The sequence continues at coordinate 887 of JAIFKY010000276.1, read as the reverse complement.
TACTAAAACTAAAAAATCCCCCCCCGTCATTGAAGTTGAAGAAAATGAAGAGGAAGCGCTCGAACAGGCTGCTGAAGAGACCGTCACCTTCAAATTGAGTCACTTTTATTCGGTATTGGTTGTACTGGCTTTTGCGGTTGGCATTTTGGTTGGCTATATTGCCTGGGGACGCGGCACAACGGGTACCGTTGCCGCTCCTGCCGTTGCACAACAGCCATCAGGTCAGGTTGCTGAAGCGCCCGTCACACAGGAAGCGCAATTCACCCGTTACGATATTCCCATAGAAGGCTATCCAAGCCTCGGACCGGATGATGCGAAGATCGTTATTGTTGAATTTAGCGACTTCCAATGCCCGTACTGCCGCCGCTTCCACGAAGATACCTACAGAGCGTTGCTGGATGCCTACCCGGGTCAAATCCGCTTTGTCTATCGCAACCTGCCACTGCCGCCGACCATGCACCCTGACGCAATGTCTGCCGCCGTGGCTTCGCTCTGCGCCAACGACCAAAATGCGTATTGGGATTATCACGAAAAATTATTCAGCAACGACGCGCTGGGCGAGCAAGTCTATATTCAATACGCGGCCGAACTTGGTTTAAATGTTGAAGATTTTACGGCCTGTCTTTCCAGCGGCAAACACGATGAGTTTATCCAAAAAGATGTGGACTTTTCCTCCAACCTTGGCGTACAGTCCACACCAACCTTTTTCGTGAACGGGCTTGCAATTGTAGGCGCCCAGCCGCTTTCCAGTTTTACGCAAATTATTGACAAGGAACTGGCAGGAGAAATTCCCCAGTAGACCTCTTGCAAAAGTCCATTTTTGACCACAAAGGCACAAAGTCTCGAAGACTCAAAGGGAAAAACTTAGTGACCTAGTGTCTTGGTGA
>JAIFKY010000245.1 GCA_020049345.1 Anaerolinea sp. | reverse complement strand
TTGGTGGTCACGCGCAACGCTCAGGCATTGGGCGTGATCCATTTGAAGGACATCGTCAAAGGCGGCATGAAGGAACGTTTTGCTCAATTGCGCAAGATGGGCATCAAGACCGTCATGATCACGGGTGACAATCCGCTCACTGCCGCAGCTATTGCCGCCGAAGCAGGCGTAGATGATTTTCTCGCGCAGGCCACACCTGAAACCAAACTCAAACTCATCCGCGAATATCAAACGGGCGGACGTCTGGTTGCGATGACAGGTGACGGCACGAACGACGCGCCTGCGCTTGCCCAGGCTGATGTTGCCGTTGCCATGAACACAGGCACACAGCCCGCGCGTGAAGCCGCCAACATGGTAGACCTCGACAGCAACCCAACCAAGTTAATTGAGATCGTTGAAATTGGAAAGCAACTTCTCATGACTCGCGGCGCATTGACCACGTTCAGCCTTGCCAATGATGTCAGCAAGTACTTTGCAATTATCCCTGCGGCATTTGCGAGCACCTATCCGATTTTGAACACGCTCAACATCATGCAGCTCGCCACTCCGCAGAGCGCCATTTTATCGGCAGTGATATTCAACGCGCTCATCATCATTGCGTTGATCCCGCTGGCATTACGCGGTGTACCGTATCGCGCTGTCGGCGCCGCACAACTCCTGCGTGACAATCTTTTGATCTACGGTCTCGGTGGTCTGCTCGTGCCGTTCATCGGGATCAAGTTGATCGACATGCTTCTAGTCGCACTTGGACTTTCCTAGGAGTCAACATGAATCTCAAAATCAACTCACTGAAATGGGCAGGCGTATTTTCAACTGTAGCTTTGAACGCCGCAGTTTTACTGCCAAAAACATTTCATATCCCATCTCAAATTCATCCGTGGCTTTTTGTTGTCAATATCTTTTGGCTTGTTGCCATCTGTTCAGGAATATTCAGCTCATGAAAAATCAAATCCGCCCTGCTCTTACGATCTTTGCCATGCTCACTATTATCACAGGCGTGATATATCCGCTTGTTGTAACTGGGATTTCACAAATAATATTTCCCAGCCAATCCAATGGAAGCATCATCGCCGTCGATGACAAAGCCGCTGGCTCCGAACTCATCGGTCAGCAATTCGATGATCCCAAATATTTCTGGGGACGCGTCTCCGCCGTCGAGTACAACGCGGACTTATCCTCTGGCTCGAATTACGGACCGCTGAATCCTGCATTGCTGGAAGCAGTTCGGGCACGCATTGACGCACTCCAAGCCGCAGACCCTGACAACACGCTTCCGATTCCCGTTGACCTGGTGACTGCCTCTGCCAGCGGACTCGACCCGCACATCAGCGTCGCCGCAGCGTTGTACCAAGTCCAGCGTGTGGCATCAGCTCGCGGGTTGAGTGAAGCGGATATTCAGTCGCTTGTAGAGCAGCATACCGAAGGTCGTCAATTTGGGGTATTTGGCGAACCGCGAGTCAATGTCCTGTTGTTGAATCTGGCTTTGGATGGGCTACAATAAGATTCATGGAAACATCAAATGAAGACATAAGTAGTCATGATGGTATTTTGGAACGGCATCAAGATATGCAAAGTCCACAAAGATTGACGTGGCGCACCTGGCTCATTGGACGCCCTCTACCCACCACTGATGCTCCGCACCAGACGATCAGCAAGGTGGTTGGGCTGGCGGTCTTCGGCGCGGATGCGTTATCGTCCATTGCGTATGCACCGCAGGAAATGCTTGTGATTTTGGCTGCGGCAGGCACACAGGCATTTGGCTATGCTTTTCCGATTTCACTGATCATCACCGTATTGCTTGCCATCGTCACGATCTCGTATCAGCAGACCATTCACGCCTATCCTGGCGGCGGCGGGGCATACACGGTGGTGAAGGAAAACCTCGGAATCACATCCGCGCTGGTAGCGGGGTCGGCTCTGCTGCTGGATTACATCCTGCTGGCGGCAGTGGCAATTTCCTCTGGCGTGGCGCAAATTGTTTCTGCCGTTCCCGACTTGTATCCTTACAAGGTGGCGCTGGCAGTGGGATTTTTGATTCTGATCGCCATCGCCAACCTGCGCGGCGTGAAAGAATCGGGCAACACATTTGCTGCGCCCACTTATTTTTTCCTCAGCATGACAGTACTGACTGTGGCGGTTGGATTTTTCAAATACCTAACTGGAACGCTTGGCGTGGTAATCGATCCACCGCACATGGAAACGCTTCACACTGAACCGATCACACTCTTCCTTTTATTGCGGGCATTTTCCAACGGCACAACCGCCCTGACAGGCGTTGAGTGCATTTCAAACGGCGTCAAAGCCTTCAAGGAGCCTCGCGCCCGCAATGCTGCCTTGACCATGATCTGGATGTCTTCCATTCTTGGCGTTCTCTTCATCGGGATGACCTTCCTGCTCGGCAAGATCGGCGCTGTCCCTGCTGAATCTGAAACTGTGGTTTCGCAACTAGCCCGTACCGTCTTTGGAAGCCGCGGCGTGTTGTATGTTGGCACGATCATCGCGACAACCATCATTCTGGTTCTGGCGACTAATACCGCCTTCGCTGATTTTCCTCGCCTGAGTGCAATCATCGCTGAGGATGGATACATGCCCCGTCAACTGGCGTATCGTGGCAGCCGCCTCGTTTTCTCACGCGGAATTGTCACGCTTGCCGCGATTGCGGCTGCGCTGATCATCATCTTCAATGCCAGCGTAACCGCCCTTGTTCCGCTGTGGGCTGTGGGCGTATTTCTATCTTTTACACTTTCGCAGATAGGAATGTCCCGCCATTGGTGGCGCGCAGGTCTTCATAAAGACGAAAAACTTCTGGAACAGGGCAACAAAGGCTGGAAGTGGAAAATCATTATCAATGGGCTTGGTGCAATTAGCACTGCCGTTGTGACGTTAATATTCGCCATCACCAAATTCACAGACGGCGCATGGATCATTGTCTTGCTTCTGCCGACCATAGTGTTTAGTTTCTTCGCCATTCATCGCCATTATCAATCGCTTGCCGATGATCTTTCATTGGATAACTTCGGCGAGCCGCAACCAGCCGCTCGTCACCGTGTCATCGTGCCTGTGGCGGGAATCCATCGCGGCACATTGGAGGCGCTGCAATACGCCCGCTCGCTTTCCGATGACATTACAGCAGTCCACATCCTGCTCGACCCCGAACAAAGGGAATCGGTGGAAGACAAGTGGCGTTCGTGGGGTAAGGGCGTACGGCTGGTGATGATCGATTCTCCGTACCGCACCTTCCTTGAACCATTCATCGGATATGTGGATGATCTTTGCAAGGTCGCCCAGCCGAACGAGCGTTTGACCATCGTTGTGCCGCAATTCAATCCCAAAAACTGGTGGCATAACATCCTCCACACACAAACTGCGTTCTGGCTGCGCTTTGCATTGTTAAGCAAAAAGGGAATCGTCATTACCGAAGTCCCATATCAGGTACATTAATGGATGAATCTCATGAAATCCGTTCGCCCAGACCCCGATGAACTGCTAAAAAATATTCAAGCCGAGGAACACAACCGCGGGAAACTAAAAATCTTCCTCGGCTATGTGGCAGGCGTGGGTAAAACCTACGCCATGCTCGAAGCCGCGCATCAACGCAAAATGCAGGGATTGGATGTGGTTGTCGGCTATATCGAAACACACAAGCGCGCTGAAACCGAAGAACTTGTTGCGGGGCTGGAAATATTGCCGCGCAAGCAGGTGGAATATCACAACGTCACCCTGCCCGAACTGGATGTGGACTCGGTACTCAGCCGCCGCCCACAGTTGGTTCTCGTTGACGAATTTGCCCACACCAATGCGCCTGGCTCGCGTCACCCCAAACGCTTTCAGGACGTGGAGGAAATTCTCGACGCGGGCATTGACGTGTATACCACGCTCAACATCCAGCACCTAGAAAGTTTGAACGACATCGTTGCGCAAGTGACGGGCATCATTGTGCATGAAACCGTCCCCGACCGCGTGATTGACGAAGCCTCCGAAATCGAAGTCATCGATCTGCCGCCCGATGAGTTGCTTGTTCGTTTGCAGGAAGGCAAAGTCTATATCCCTGAACAAGCCAGCCGCGCCCTCCAAAAATTCTTCCGCAAGGGCAATCTCACAGCCCTGCGCGAAATGTCTCTGCGCCGCGCCGCCGAACGTGTAGATGACCAAATGCGCTCGTACATGCAAACACGCGCCATCTCAGGTCCGTGGGCGGCGGGTGAGCGTCTTCTTGTTTGCATCAGTCCAAGTCCGCTTGCAGAAAAACTCATCCGCACCACCCGCAGACTGGCAGATGAACTTAACGCTGAATGGTACGCCGCCTACGTAGAGATTGCATCCAAGCCTGAGAATGATCCCGTCAAACGGGAACGCATCGGGCGCACCCTTCAATTGGCTGAGGAACTGGGAGCGAAAACCCTCACCCTGGCAGGACGTTCCATCCATGAAGTGGTGCTTGATTACGCGCGTAAGAACAACATCACGAAAGTGGTCATCGGCAAGCCGCTCAAACCGCGCTGGCGCGAGATTATCACAGGCTCCGTTGTTGACCAACTCATCTATGCCAGCGGCGACATAGATGTATACGTCATCAGTTCGCGAACAGAGGCAAACACGCCCATCATCCCAACCGAGTGGCAGCCACATAGTTCAATCTGGCGCTATTTGCTAAGCCTCGGTCTGGTTGCTGTTTCCACTTTATTGGGGATTTTCGTTCGCGGCAACCTTGAGCCTGTCAATCTGGTTATGCTCTACCTTGCATCTGTGGTGATTTCAGCAATTTTCCTAGGACGCGGACCATCGCTTCTTGCCGCCATCACAGGCGTACTGGCTTTTGACTTCTTTCTTGTTCCGCCTTATTTGACCTTTGCCGTCAGCGACACAGAATACATTATCACCTTTATTATGCTTTTTATGATAAGCCTTGTGATCAGTTCGCTTACTGCGCGGGGACGTGAGCAAGCCGAAGCCGCCATTCGACGCGAATCGCAAACAGCCGCGCTCTACAGTCTCAGCCGCGACCTGACCTCTGCCAGAAACCTTAATCACATAGCGGATATTATCATCTCGCGCATTGGGCAAGCCTTTGGACGTGAAGTCGCCATCTTCCTACCCGAAAACGGAGTCATCCGTCCCTTTGCAAGTTCACCCGACTATCATCCCGACGAGAACGAACTCGCAGTGGCAGCATGGGCTTTCGAGCATGTCCAACCCGCAGGCAGAGGCACTGACACGCTGCCCGCCGCCAGCATCCGCTGTCATCCGCTACGAACATCCAATGGATTGGTCGGCGTGCTGGGGGTTCATCCAAAAGAAGCGGGCAGTTTCCTGACGCCTGAACAACGACAAACGCTGGCTGCTTTTGCAAACCAGGCCGCGCTTGCCATCGAAGGCGCCAGTCTTGCCGAGCAAGCGCGTCAGGCTGAGTTGTTGCAAACCACCGAAAAACTACAAACCGCCCTGCTCAATTCCATTTCACATGACCTTCGCACTCCATTGGTATCCATCACTGGCACGCTGAGTGCCCTCGATGATGACGACGGCTCACTTGATAGCACATCCCGCAAAGCTCTGATCGAAAATGCGCGCGCCGAAGCAGACCGCTTAAATCGACTCGTGGGCAACCTGCTTTCAATGACGCGTATTGAAAGCGGTGCCATCAAACTTCACCTTGAACCCGGCGATGTTCAAGACCTGATCGGCACGGCGCTTGAGCAGCTTGGCAAACGAATTGAAAAACACAAAGTAAAAATTGATGTCCCTGTGGATTTCCCGCTTGTGCCGATGGACTTCACGCTCATGGTGCAGGTCATTGTGAACTTATTGGAAAATGCAGTTAAATACTCTCCTGAAAATTCAGTGATCGAAATCTCCTCCACATGGGATGATGGAAAAGCGCGCATCCAAATCGCGGACAGTGGAGTGGGCATTCCCACCGAGGATTTGGCGCGCGTCTTTGACAAATTCTACCGAGTCCAACGCCCTGAGAATGTCAGCGGCACAGGGCTGGGGTTATCCATTGGCAAGGGAATTATCGAAGTGCATCATGGCAGTATTTTCGCAAGCGCTCGCTCAGGCGGCGGGACGCTCATTACGATAGAATTACCTTTGAACAATACAGGATAAAAAAATCATGGAAACAGGTCAGCGGGTTTTGGTCGTGGACGATGAAACATCCATCAGGCGCTATCTGCGCGCTGCATTAACCGCACAGGGACTCACTGTCTACGAGGCGGCTAATGGACAGGAAGCCATCAATGCTGTGTTGACAAACCGCCCCGACCTCATCATCCTCGATCTGGGTCTGCCAGATATTGGAGGTATCGAAGTCACACGCCAACTGCGCGAATGGTCGCAGACGCCGATCATCATCCTTTCCGTCCGCGAAACCGAACAGGATAAGATCGCTGCTCTCGATGCGGGCGCAGATGATTACCTCACCAAACCTTTCAGCACAGGCGAACTCATGGCGCGTATCCGCGTTGCTTTTAGAAAAGTTGGCAAAACGCCTGATGACCCCATTTTGCAAGTAGAAGCATTAAGTATGGATCTGTCGCGTCGCATCGTGACGTTTGAAGAACAGGAAATATCGCTGACTCCCACAGAGTACGATCTTTTACGCATCCTGCTTCAGAACGCCGGCAAAGTAATCACGCATCAACATCTGCTCAGACAGGTATGGGGAACTGCCTACGATAGCGAA
>JAIFKY010000233.1 GCA_020049345.1 Anaerolinea sp. | reverse complement strand
TGTTCAGCGATTTCGGCGGTGACTTTGCCGTACACAACTTTGGGTTCTTCGCCGATTACAACTTGAAGGATGGGCTCCTGCTCACATAAACCAATGCAGCCGGTTTGCGTTACGCTTACGCCACTTAAGTTGTTTGTTTCAATGTAATTCAAAACGCTTTTCATTGTGTCTCGCGCGCCAGCGGCAATTCCGCAGGTTCCCATGGCGACGATCACTTGCACGTTGCCAGATTCCGCTTTCACTTTTTTCTTTTGCAACGCTTCTTCTCGCACACGTTTTAATTCTTCAAGGGATTTGATTGCGGGCATGGTTTCTCCTTTTTAGTTAACAGTTTGTAGCGCAAGAGGTTCAATGCCTTCTTCAAGCATGCCGCGCACAAACTTCAATATACTTGGTTCAGTCATGGACGTATCGCCCAATACTGCTTTTAATTCAACGTCGTCCAAAGTGAATTCATTGCTTTGTCCGTTTTTGTCTGTTACCTGATAAATGAAAACCCAATGAATATGTGGATACGAAATCAGCAAGGTCAGAAATGTCATGGATATATCTCCCAGTGGCATTCTGTCAATGTGACTGTGACGAAAGGTTGCTTCAACCTTTGTGCCTTTGCCTAATTCTGTGACCAGGCTTAATCCGCCATCAGACATTTCTGCCGCCAACTTTAACAGCGGAATTCCAAGTCCCACCTTGCGGGTTGTGCGCGTGGTGTAAAACGGATCTAAAACTTGTTTGGCTGTTTGTTCGCTCATGCCGCGTCCGTCATCTGTCACGCTTACCGAAAGCAGATCGCTTTGCAGGTTTTCATATATTGCAATGCAAATATTGTGGCTTTGAGCCGCCACGCTGTTTTCAGCAATATCAAGCAGATGCAACGCAATTTCCCGCATGGTTAACTTTGCACCTTTTTGATGATTTGCGGAAATTTGTTCGGGCGTTGGCGTCCGAACACTTCATCGTTTACTACTATTACAGGCGCTTGACTGCAAGCGCCTACACAGCGGCATTCCTCGAGCGTGATTTGTCCGTCGGGTGTGGTTTCTCCCAGATCAATATTAAGCGTTTGTTTGGCTTTTTCAATTAATTGACCAACACCAGCCACGTAACAGGCTGTGCCCAGACAAAATTTGATGGTGTGCTTTCCGCGTGGGCGGGTTTTGAAAAAGGAGTAGAAAGTTACAACGCCATGAACTTGTCCGAGCGGAGCGTTTAACTTGCGGGCAATGTATGCCTGCATGGAAGGAGAGACGTGCCCGATCTTTCCTTGTACTTCATTGAGCACCAACATCACAGCGCCGGGGCGTTCTTTATTTTCGCTAATTGCGTTATCAATAATCGCTTTTTGTTCTGCAATTTTGAGTGGGTCATTAATGGGGATTTCTTTTAGAATGCTTGTCATCTGATACCTTTGGTAAGATTTGTGTTATTTTTCACTAATCAGTTTAGCCTTGCTATTCTGATTAGTCAATGACCAATGTCATATCTTCATGGGTGTTACTTGTCAGGCATATTTTCAATATAGAGTTGTCTGTCATTTTCGTTTTTCAATGCCTTGCGGATTTCATTCAGGGTGGGTTCTGTAAGCGTAAAAATGGTGGAGCCTAGGAATTCATCGAGTCTGTGAACATCTCCGCTTTGGATTAGTGGATAGTTGCCCATTGAAGGGAAGGTTGCTCTTGCTTTTTTGGGGGTGGTGTGGCGGGAAATTTCAAAGCCGAGAATTGGCCATTGCTCAGCGAGCAAGCCGAGGGTGGGGAAGAGTCCGTAACTGCTTCGATCAACGTGGGCTGGGATGACCAATCCGCCTAATGTGTTGACCTGTTCAAAGACATCGTCAATTGAGAACCGGGTTGATGTGAGCAACATGCGTGTTTCCGTTTGAATGTAATCCCCGTTTTCGTCAACTATGTATTGCTCTCCAAAAAATTCCGCGTGATTTAAAGTTTCTGGCAAAGACGCGTTGACCGCGGTTTGCCAGTTTTCAAGTTCGCTTAAGTTTTCAAACAAGCACAACAGGTGAACATCTTCGTGGGTTTGCACTTCCATGCCTGGCAGGACTTTTAACGTGCTGCCGGCTGCGGCTTTTTGTACAGCAGCGACGTTTGCGCTGGCGTTGTGGTCGGTGATGGCGATTAGGTCAATGTTTAGTTCAAGCGCTTTCTGCACGATCAATGGTGGAATCATTTCCACCTCGGCGCAGGGTGAAAGGACGGTGTGTACGTGCAGGTCAGCGCGAAACTTTTTCATTCCTGAGTGTGAATACCCATTTCCCAAAGTTTTCCATCAATTTCATAGGTTGGGCTTGGGGTTGATAGTAAAGTAATGCCCTGTTCGTTGGCTTTGGCTATGGTAGCGGCGTCGGGTCTTGCGTTTTCGGTGATGATGATGGCGGGGACTTCAAGTAATGCGGCAACGGCGACGATGTTGAGGTGGGCTTGTAGTGTGATCCAGAGGTAGTTACTTTTTGCTCCAGCCATGACGCACGAGAGCAAGTCTGATGTGTAGCCGCCCTCAGGTTTGATGGATGTAAAGTCGCGTGGTTCAGTTAGCAGTGTCAGGTTAAGATTGTCTATGATCTGTTGGAGGTTCATTTGGTTTTTCATCCTTGCGTCCATTGAAATTTTCGGTTGGCACGTAGATTCGCATGACAAGTTTTGTGCCTTTGCCGACAGTTGATTCGATATCCATTTTGTCCACACAGCGTTTAATGTTGACCAACCCCATGCCGGCGCCAAATCCCATTTCGCGCACCTGCTCGGTGGCAGTTGAGTAGCCGGCTTGAAGAACCTGATTGATGTCTGGTATTCCTGGTCCGTCATCAGTGGTGGACATGGTAATGCGGTGTGATTCCACTTCTAATTTTAAGATGCCGCCGTTGGTGGTGTGGATGATGAGATTAATTTCTGCTTCGTACACTGCAATTCCACAGCGTCGCGCGGTTTGCGGGTCTGCGCCGAGTCTTAAGAGGGCGCGTTTGATATGGCTGGATGCGTTGCCGCCGTGTGTAAAATCATGCGCCTTGATGTTATAGCGTAGAACAAGCGTGGTGCGGTCTGAGACAATATCTTCAAAGAGGTGGCTGGCTCTGTAGCGGCGGACTTCTTCTTCTTTGTAATCTTTTTGCAGGGCGACTAAAATGCCGCGAGTGATATCCCCTTTGGTGATCATGCCTACAAGTCTGTGATCTTCATCTACAACAGGCAGGCGTCCCAATCTGCTGTCGCTGAACTTTTGCATAGCCCCTACGATGGGATCGTAACTCGCAACTGTGATCAGTTTACTGGTCATGTATTGGCTGACAGGTGCGGAAAGTTCATTTTTTTGCATTGCGCGCACAATGTCTTCAAGACTTAGAATGCCAGTGAGTTGATTATCTTTTACTACGGGCACGCCTGAAATGTGGTTGATCCGCAAAATCTCCAGAACTGCAGAGAGCGGCATATCAGGGGTGGCTATTTGCATATTTGCCGTCATCACCTCGTGAACTTTCAAGTCATACGAAAGTTCTTCGACGCGATTGATGGCGTTTGCATCCTGATCGGTGATCGATCGGTCGCGCCGCCCGTGCGTCTCTTGCTGGGTGGGCGTTCTTACTGGCAGTCTACTAGTTGGACTCATTCGATTCAAAACTTGGCAGGCCCGCTTTGTGCAGGCGGCCGCTTAATTCAAACATTCCAAATGGGCTGGAGATTAACGGAATACCTTCCTGTGCGGCAATTAGCAGGGTTTCGGCTTGAGGTTGTTTTCCGCGGACGAAAATGATCGCGCGGAATTCAGCCATTTGTGCGGTGCGTACCACCTGGGGGTTGGTAAGCCCGGTGAGTAAAATCGAATCTGGCTGACTGAAAGCCAGTACATCACTCATTAAATCTGCGCCGTACCCACCGTTGATTTCTATGTTGGTGTCCATGTTTGGAGTTAGCAGTAAACCATTTGCCAGTTTAATAATCTTTGTTAAATTCATAGTATAGGGGCATCCTTTCTTTTTATTGTGTGCAATTTGACAATCCAATTATTCTCTAGTTTGTCTGTTTACGCAAGTTTATTTTTCATGACTAGACAAAACTTTTGTCCCTGATTTTTAGTGACAAAATTCACAATTTAGTATAACAGTAAAAACTATTTTGTTGTAAAGCGGCTTTATCAAAATCTATACACCAACTCGCTGCATATTTGAATAGACGTTGAAGCGATTTTTTCTTGCATAACCGATTAGTGTAATTCCATATCGTTCAGCCATTTCGATGGAAAGCGATGATGGAGAAGTGCGTGAGATCAAGATGGGCACATTCAATTGCGCGGCTTTTTGCAGCATCTCTGAACTGATGCGGCCTGTTGTTATTAGAATTCTCGACTCGGTCCAAACATCGTTCATCAAACAGAAGCCCGCGATTTTATCCAATGTATTATGCCTGCCGATATCTTCTGCCGAGAATAAAGTTTTTTCGCCATCACTCAAAACAGATGTATGCACCCCGCCAGTCTTGCGATATAGTTCCTGTGCTTTCAACAACATCTCGACAAAACTCTCGATTACATCTGGATGAAGTTTGATGTTGCTGCTTAAAGAGATATTTGGTTTTGCAAGCAGGTCTACAGCGGTCACGCCGCCTGTACAGCCTGATGTTTTTCTCCATGCAATCGGTTGTTCGGCTGTATGTTTGAGCCATACATCTATATTGTCGCCATGTTCGCAGACTCTTACGTCTTCCACCTCATTCATTTTTTTGATGAGACCTTCGTTGTAAAGAAAGCCAACTGCCAGCGCCTCCAAATCAATAGGGGTACACATGAATGTAAGCCACACCTTGCCGTTTACCGTTAATGAAACGGGTGCTTCTACAATTGTTTCGGCGTCAAATGTTTTCCATGTTTGAAATTCATATTGCTTGTAATGAATTGGTTTTTGTGGCGTATTCATCGCAAACTCCATATACCAGTAAATACTCCCAGTGTTGGGCTTATTGCCATACTCTACACTTACAAATTACTCGTCTTCTTCCGCGTCACGCATGGAACAAATGGCTTGAAGTTCTTTTTCGAGCGAGTATTGTTTTTTGAGTTGAGGCTCTCCAATTGCTTTGTTGGGGATGATGTCCAAATCTTCGATCCAGTTTACAAATAAATCAAGATATTCCTGGTTGGCATCAGATTTGTATCCTTGCGCGCCGTGCATGATGGGGCGCAGGTTGTCAGGTAATTTAACAGGATGATCACCGAAATAATAATATTGTTTGGATACAAGGGCGTACAACCCGCTTAAATCTTTTTCCACATTTGCTTCGATGTGAATTCCGGTTCGCATTTTGGGGTTGGATGAACCTCCGATGTAGTTATAAATACAATCGCCCATGCGCATTCGATAATCGCGATTGCGCCAGTCTGGTTTTTTCTTTATTACGAAGGTTTTGCAGAATTGATCATATTCTTCCAGTGTCATTTTGCTGGTGACCTTCATGGCATACACGACACGATCTGAGATATCGCCGATTGGCGACTTGGCAGATCCCAACCCGACGATCCAGTCGCCTACTTCGGCGGCGAGGCGAATGGAAGGCTTTCGAATGGCTAGCGAGCAGACGCCCCAAAATGGGTTGGGGGCGGCGCCGTCATCATAGCGTAAGGTGTATGAATATAGTTTCATGGGATTATTTTAGTTTCCTTTTTCTTTCATCAACTTTCCAACTTTCAAATCTTCCAGCGTTTCAGCGCCTGTTCCAAACATTGTCACTTCAATTTGTCGCTTCGTCAACTTTGTCATCTCTACTACATTGTCGGTTGAGATCGCGGCGGCTTTCAGAAACTCTCCCGCCATACCGCCGAGCGTTGATCCGAGAGCAAGGCATTTTGCAATGTCGAGTCCGTCTTTGATTCCACCACTGGCAAAGATTATCATATCTGGGGCGGCGTTCTTTATATTTAGAATAGACTCGGTGGTGGATATTCCCCAGCCGACAAAGGTCGCGGCAAGTTGACGGGTGAATTCATCGGGGGCGCGGTGCATTTCCACTTGCGACCAACTTGTGCCGCCTGCTCCTGCCACGTCAATAGCAGAGACACCGCAATTGGCGAGAAGTTTTGCTGTCCGTTCCGAGATGCCCCATCCAACCTCCTTTACTATGACGGGCACTTCTAATTTATTACTTATTACTTCTATCTTTTTAGCCAACCCTGTAAAGTTGGTGTCGCCCGCATCCTGTACGGCTTCTTGAATGGGATTAAGATGCAGGATGAGTGCATCGGCTTTGATCATATCCACGGCTTTTAGGCATTGGTCAATTCCGTAGCCGTAATTTAGTTGTACTGCGCCAAGATTGGCGAATAGTAAAATATCAGGCGCGATACGACGCACTTGAAACGTGGATGCCTGTTCAGGGTGTTCGATTGCGGCGCGTTGCGATCCAACTCCCATGGCAATGCCGCATTCCTGCGCGGCTTCGGCGAGTCGCAGGTTGATGGTCTCTGCGGCAGAGGTGCCGCCGGTCATGGAACTGATCAGGATTGGCGAATGTAGTTTTTTGCCGAACAGGTTGAGGGTGGTGTCGATGCGTTCGAGGTCCAGTTCCGGCAGCGCTTCGTGCGCGAATCTGTAGTTTTCCAGCCCAGTGGTCAATGCCGATCGGACATCCTGTTCCAGATTTATTTTAATGTGGTCTGCTTTTCTTTGGTCTATGGGCGCAACTTTTTTCATAAGGGGGTGTTCCTGAC
>JAIFKY010000230.1 GCA_020049345.1 Anaerolinea sp. | reverse complement strand
GCAAAGGCACAAAATTTATCATCATTTTGCCAGACACTCCAAGAAACGGGGTTTGAGTCCCAAAGGCTTTTTACCACAGAGATCACAGAGATCACTGCACGGTTTTCTCAAAGTAGGTTGATATGCTTTTAAATTGGCAGCAAAACTTAGAGCCTGCTTTTTGACCACAAAGGCACAAAGTCTCAAAGACTCGAAGGGAAAACTTTGTGGCTTTGCGTCTTGGTGACTTCATGGTGAAGTCACTAAACATTCTCATAACGCATGTTGGTCAAATTTTTGATAAGTTTTTTCTACTTTGAGAAAACCATGGAGAGCACTGAGAAAAACCTATTAAAAATCTCTGTGAACTCTGTGATCTCAGTGGTTAATGCTCTTTTGTTAGTTGACTGAGCGCGCAAGGCGAAACCCAACGGAAGGGGAAAGATGGTCAGGCAACACGCCTTCACGCACGGCACAACGCGCCAGTTTGCGCGAGTAATACCAAGCCCCCCCGCGTACAACATAACGTCCATTCGGTTTGACTTCTTCGCGGTTGGTATTGGGGCGGTATGGATAAGGCATAAAAAGCGACTGAGTCCATTCCCACACATTCCCGACCATATCTGCCACGCCATGAATGCTATCGCCGCTGGGTGAATAAAAACCGACCGGCGTGGTTTCCTTTTTCATGCTCTCGGATGTATTACAGCGCCACGGGTCAAAAGTATTGCCCCAAGGGAAGATTCGCCCATCATTGCCACGCGCGGCACATTCCCATTCTGCCTCGGTTGGCAGGCGAAAATCTGACCCTGTTTTTTCATTGATCCAGCGGATGTACGCCTCTGCATCTATTTTGGAGACCCCCACCACCGGATGCTCGTCCATACCTTCTGGAAAGGTATATCCCGACCAGTGGCGCGGAATACGATGACCTTCATCCCAAATAAAGGTGTAATATTCGGCATTGGTCACGGGGAATTGGGCGATCTCGTAGACTTGCAAAGAGACAAGATGCTGTGGTTGTTCGGCGGTAAATAGTTCCCTGTCAGACCAATCGAACGCCCAATCTGATTCCTTGACTTGTAGAAATTGAATATCGCCATCACTCGTGCCCATCAGGAAATCTCCACCGGAGATGGAAAGCATGGGCGGCTTTTTTATCTTGTGGGGCGGGTTTGGTATTACCTCCCAGCCTTCTGCATTTACCCGTGGATTCGATTCTGTCATTTTGTGCCTCTTTTATTGGATCGCATTACGCAGTGCTGCGCTTTCACCAAACACCCATTTTCGGCGCGATTGCGTAAATTCAGTTATTGATGAAGAATGGCTTCATACACATTCAAGACGGTATTGATATTTGCGCCAAGGTTTTTGCCCAGCGCAAAGAGAAAAGGAGAACTACAGGCCTTTTTGTGGTGAAGATCGATCTGCTCGATCATATTGAGGATGGCGGCTTCCCATGCGGCGGGTGTGTTTTGCGTATATTGTCCGTACGCTGAAAGGGTTTGAAAAGAAGCCCGCGAACTGGCGATCCATGGAATTTTTGAAACCATGAACTCAAGCAGGTCATACGAACCCAGCCTCAGGTCGTACTCGCCGTGTGTGGGCATCAGACCAACATCCAGAGTGGATAAAATTTCCACCCAATCCTCGAAGTACTTCGGAGAGTACATCTTGATCTGACGCGAATCAACGGCGGGGTTCTGCATGTTGCACAGTAAAAATTTCACTTGCGGGCGTTTGGGACAAATGCTTTCCATTGCGGCCAGCAATCCGCTCTCAGCCAAACTATCTGCGTTGGCGTGATAACCCAACCCGATCCAAATTTCTCCGGCGTGGGGTTGGTTCAAGGCAGGGTATTGGTCGGTATTGATGTAATCCAAAACTGTGTACGTGTTGGTGAAACGCGACCAGTCATCAGCAAGGCGGGGCGAGCAGGCGGTGGCGGCATCCAAAAGGGCAAGCCCCCACTTGAACTGCTCAATCGGCGGCGCGACGGTGCTTGTTTCGGCACAGCCATCCATTGGGTGTCCTTCAAACCAAAAGGAATAAGCGGGGTTGTCGGGCGTCAGGTAGTTGACTGCCTGATCAAGGTCAACGATCACCTTTTTGTCACGCGCCTTCCAATATTGAATGACGCTGAGAATGGGATCATGCAGATAACGATAAATAACAAGCAGGTCAGATTCGTCGCAGATTTTTTTTGCATACGGCGTGTTCTCCAGGAAAGAGTCCATATCCAACAAATTTGCGCGGTGGCTTCTTCCAGTTCGATTAATGGCATCGGCCAAATTACGGCATCTGACCTGAATCCTGATGTAGTCGGCGGGGCAATTGCAATAAATATAGGTGATGACCACTTTACTGCTCCAGCCCCTGATACGCCGTGGAGGAGATTGCCGCATCTGATTGTGTGACGCGGTGGAGGCACTCCAGCCACAACTTTCCATGCTGAGTCATCTCTCTTGCTTCGGCGGCAGTTCTGCCCTGCTCACCCAACTTGCGGCGAAGTTCCTGATCTACAATCAGATGCCGCATGTTGAGGTGCCATTCGTCCAGCGACTCGGAGATCATCCCGCCGTTCTTCCAGTGGCGGAAGGATGGGATCGAAGATGCCAGCCAGGGGATGCCCCTTGCACCGGCTTCCATCAGGATCGTATCGGGCATGGATGTGTTGTAGGGTGTGTTGCGCAATGGAACGAGAAGCATATCCAATTGGCTCAACTGGTAGGGAAGTTCCTCATATGCAGTGAGCGGCAAATACAATCGTCGGTTTTCCGGCAGGCTTTCAAACATACGATATGCCTGAGGGTTGCCGATGATCACGACTCGCGTATTGGAAAATTCGCGGATAATACGAACGATGAAACGCCGGATCAATGTCAGGTCTTCGAGTTCTCCGCTTGCGCCCTGCCAGCCAATGTTGATCGTGTTGCGCAGATGCGGGTCTTTCTGCCAGAATTTATTTGCGTTGCTCCAGCCATCGGGGATGACGCTTACATTTTGCACCAACTCCCGCAGAGAATCGGCGTGGATCTGGGATGGCACGGTCACCATTTTTGCCATTGAAATTGCAGAGGTGTAGGCATTACTGCGCGCGCTGGTTCCAAGTCCCTTCGTGCCATATTCATGGTGAGAGATGGGCTGTTTTTCGAAATCAATATCCAGATCGAGGATGATGGGCACATCCACCTGCGAAAGCGTGGACAGGCTTTCGATCAGCATGGGGTTGAGATGCGGGTTGCTGGTGATCACCACATCGGGTCTGGCATCGCGCCCGTGGACATACTCCCTTTTTTCGGAACAGACACAGCCAAAGGATTCCAGCGTGGGCTTTAGCAATGCCATTCTGCTGGAAATTTTTCCCAATTCCGGCAGGAGGAAAAGAACGCTGCCTTTGAAATGGAAATTGGACATATTGCTTTGAATATTTTTTACGGGATTCTCTTCCCCTTTGATTGCCAGTTGGCTGTCAATATTAAGTTGCAGCCGGCGCAGAGATTCGGCAAGTTCGGGAAGTCCGTCAGAATACGCCTGACGGATATTCAATTCAACCAGCGCGGGCAGCAGTTCATCAATTTCGTCCAAATGCTTCGCAACCAATTCAGCGGGGCTTTCGCTGTTGATGATTCTTTCCAACAGGTCTGCCGCGCGCATGATGTCGTTCTCGCTGATGGTTTTGGTTGCGCCGGTTAATCGCTGGAGCAGGCGCGCCACCGCCGAAACATCGGTTGGCATCGATTCTTCAATCTCGCCGTTATCCATTTCATCCGCCAGATTGATCTGGTGTTGCAGGATCATATTTTGCGGCTCCAGTTGGGTAGCACGCAGGTAAATGGCTTTGGCGGTTTTTCCATCGCCGCTTGCCAGATAAATATTTCCCAGAATGTGCAGGGTCTCCACATCTTCCGGGTAATCTATCAAAATTTTACTGAACACATCCAGCGCATCCGCAAGACGGTTTTCGTTCAGGTATGTTTTGCCTAGCACTTTTCTGATTTTCAATTCTGGTTGCATTTACTTCACCAATTAGGGTTCGATTGCCTCAATACATCAAAGCCGACTTGCCGCGAATCAGGAATGGAATCGCTTTCATATCGTCGCTATTTTTTTGTTTAGTATAGCGGCTTACCATTCCCTTTCATATAAAACGCTTCTGAATATTGCGTAAAGATGAGATAAACAATTTATGTGTAAATCATGCGGATTTTATGCGTCATTTACTTACAATACCCGCCTTTGATTTTAGAATGGGTCATCATGACAAATATCATTAGCTCAGTTTCCCCCACGTACAATCTTTCAGCAGCGAAGACCCAGACCACAACCGCCAATTCATCCACATCTGAAATCCTATCCTCCTTCAAGGATATTTTTTCAACGATGATGGCCGGCAGCGGATCGTCTTCGACAGACCAATCCACATCCGGGATTAGCGACATGATGACACCGTTGTTGATGATTATGCTGCTTGAAAAGTTGGTGGAAAGTCAGGTGTTAAGCCCGACAGAAAACCAGGCGACTACATCAACAGTGCAAGGCGTTGCCAATCAGGTCTCGAAGAATGCGCCCTCTGGACGACCCGTGGGCGGGGTGCTAACCCAGGAATTTCACCCGGGTCACAATGGATTGGATTTTGGGGTTCCGGTGGGAACTAAAATAAAAGCCACCATGGACGGGAATGTCACCTACGCCGGCTGGAACGATCAGGGCTACGGCAATTTGGTGATCGTGGAAAATGGAGATTACAAGACCTATTATGCGCACCTTTCCAGCATTCCCGTAGCGGTTGGGGATTCTGTCGCCGCCGGTGCGACGATTGGATTGTCGGGCAATACCGGCAACTCCACGGGGCCGCATTTGCATTATGAAATTCGCCAAAACGGCGCTGTGGTTGATCCCACAACTTTAACTCTGGGCGCGTAAACGCGGGTCAAATATGGACCTATTGAACATACTGCGGCAAATCGCCAGAGATCAGTCCAGCATCAGGCTGATGAATATTTTCAAGGGACTGCCTATCTCGTACGATACGAACATCGCTTCGGTGGGCGCATCTGAAGTTCAGGTGCCGTGCAGTAAAAACCACATCGCCTGTCTGTATCATCAGGGAGAAACTTATCTGATCGGCGACGATATACCGGTGGTGATACGCTCGAAGGTGGTACGCTTGAATCTGGCAAAGGACTACGCGGTATTTTCCAGTTTCGAATCAGCGCAGGACAATATTGGGAAGCGAATGCAGATTCGAGTGGAACCAGACGAGTTGATCATGGCTGGCATTGAATTCAAAGGTTCTTCATTCGAATTCCTTGCGCCCCTCGCGGATATTTCTGCAAACGGCGCAAGCGTTTTCTTTGAAAGTACCATGTTTCCGGGGCGGTTATCGCGGCCGGGCAATGAACTTACCATGAGCATCCCCCTGCCAGATTTCATGATCCACAAAGTAAGAAAACTTGTAAAAAAAGAGGATAGCGAAACCCGGAAGGTATTGCCCTCCACCCCGGGGAATCGAGTTGTAGTGACAGCCAGGGGCAAGGTGGTGGCGGTCAACCCCGAAGCGAACGCGAATCGCTATCGAGTGAGTGTCCAGTTATCCTTCAAAGACCTGAGCCGCATGGTGATCTTGCAATACATCTCCCATCGGCAAACTGAGATCATTCAGGATTTGCGCGTGCTGTCTGAGGATTTGTACAAGCGCAAAGAAAACATCCGTTAAATAAAAATGTAGGTCACGTTTGTAACGTGACCTTTTGCTTATGAGTTTCCCCGTCACTTTTTTCGTCTCCCTGCTCTTTCGGGGGCTAAGCCCCGAAAAGCCAAGGGTATGTCTAAAACTTTCAACCGACTACAAAGCACGACTTTTATAATTGAGGCTCTACTGTTTTTAACGAAAAAAAACCGTAGCCGCGGATTGCACGGATTCGCGCGAATTTTTCTTTGATAATCTGTGGAAATCCGCGCTATTCGCGGCAAAAGCTCTTTTGAGTAAACAATCATCCCGCCAGAAACTGGAGAGAATATCAGAAATTCATGAGCTTCCCCGTCACTTTTTCCATTTCACCCGTTGGCAGCGCCACAGACCAGGAATTGGGTCTTCGCGCTTTTCAACGCGTCACGGCCAATGTCTTGTCGGTGACGGGCACAAGCGCTATCCTTGAAGTGGACGGGGTTCAGTTGGTGGCGCAACTCACCTCTGCAGACCAAGCGGCTGAACTGGCTTCACGCAGCACGGCACAATTTATCGTCACCCAATTATCGGGGCAGTCGGTGACGCTGAAACTTCTCAAGAATGACATGCCGCAATCCGCCGCGATGGGGATTTCAAACGGGGCTGAACTCGCCGATCAAATTCTCGAAAACAATAACCTGCCGCTGACCGCCGACAACGTGACCATTGCCCGTTCCCTGCTCAAACAGCATTTGCCGGTCACGCCGCGCCTGCTCAATGAATTGATGTCTGCGCTTGCAAATTACGGCAGATGGGCTGAAGCGGATGCAGACCTTGCGGCGGCGATGAAAGCCGCGGGACTTCCGGTGACAGCCCAAAGCCTCGCGCTGGTCTCCCGTCAGGCTGTTCAGACCGCCGATGCATTATCGAGTCTGATAACGACGCTGACTCAGGCGCTCAGTCAAAATCTGCCGTCTGAATTACGTAAGCAGATCAACGCTAGTTTGCAGGCGCTCAATTCTTTGGCGGTGGATTGGGCTGGGAAAAACTCACAGATG
>JAIFKY010000072.1 GCA_020049345.1 Anaerolinea sp. | reverse complement strand
AGGGCGGCGCGACTTTGTTCTTGACCACTTTGACGCGCGTGCGGTTGCCGATGACTTCTTCGCCGACTTTGATGGATTGAATGCGGCGCACATCAAGACGTACCGAGGCGTAGAATTTGAGCGCCTGACCGCCGGTGGTGGTTTCGGGGTTGCCAAACATCACGCCAATTTTTTGGCGCAGTTGGTTGGTAAAAATGACGCAGGTTTTGGTTTGGTTGATGGCGCCTGAAAGTTTGCGAAGCGCCTGAGACATGAGACGGGCTTGCAGACCCATTTGCGCGTCGCCCATGTCGCCTTCAATTTCAGAGCGGGGGACGAGCGCGGCAACCGAGTCAACGACCACGACATCTACTGCGCCAGAGCGCACAAGAGTTTCTGCAATCTCAAGGGCTTGTTCGCCGGTGTCGGGTTGCGAGACAAGCAGGTTATCAATATCCACGCCGATCTTGGCGGCGTAACTGGGGTCGAGTGCATGTTCCATGTCAATGAATGCTGCGGTGCCGCCCAATTTTTGCGCTTCTGCAACAATGTGCTGGCAGAGGGTGGTCTTACCCGATGATTCAGGTCCGTAGATTTCGATTACACGTCCGCGTGGAATACCGCCGACGCCGAGGGCAATATCCAGCGAGAGCGAGCCGGAGGGGATGATTTCGGTCACCATTCCGTGCGCTTCGCCGAGGCGCATGATCGAGCCGTCGCCATAGCGTTTTAAAATATCGCCAACGGCTTTGTCGAGTACTGCGCGTTTGGCGTTATCGATGTTTTGAGTTTGTGCGGGTGTTTCTGTTGCGCGGGATGCTTTTTTTGCCATGGGGTTGGTCTCCAATATATTCGACATTGTTATTGCAAGGAA
Organism: Anaerolinea sp.; assembly: GCA_020049345.1. Classification (GTDB taxonomy): domain Bacteria; phylum Chloroflexota; class Anaerolineae; order Anaerolineales; family Villigracilaceae; genus Villigracilis. Next base: position 8,800 of record JAIFKY010000072.1, on the reverse strand, counting down.
CAAGGGCGTTTCTCACAATGACAATCATTTTATGTGTTGCGAGAGTATAGCACAGATGTTCAGTGCGTCAAGGAAAAAATGTGTCAAGACCGTTGCTTTTGCGTTTGTCAGGTGTTCAAACCTTATATGAAATACTACCCATTTGGGTAATACGCTATTTGGCAGGAATACACGGTTTCTCCAGTATAATCCTGCCAATTTATAAAATTAGGTTGTGAAATTTCGTACAAAAAGAAGCGTTTTTTAGTTTAAAAAATTTAAGGAGTAATAAGTAATGAGTATCATTAATTTCCCCGCGTATGTCAAGAATTCAAAAGCCCGCGCCTGGATTGAGGAAATGGTTGCGCTGTGCAAGCCTGATCAGGTTCACTGGTGCGATGGGTCTCAGGCTGAATATGATAATCTGTGCGATTTGCTTGTTCAGAGTGGCACTTTTATCAAACTTAACGAAAATCTGCGCCCCAACAGTTATCTTTCCCGCTCTGATCCAAACGATGTTGCGCGTGTTGAAGACCGTACTTTTATTTGCAGCGCCACGCCAGCAGATGCCGGTCCCACCAACAATTGGGTTGATCCGCTTGAGATGAAGGAAAAACTAAAAGGTTTGTTCGATGGCTCAATGCGCGGACGCACGATGTACGTCATCCCATTTAGCATGGGACCGCTTGGCTCAGAGATCGCTCAGATCGGCATTGAGTTGTCCGATTCAGCCTACGTTGCGGTTAACATGCGAATTATGACGCGTATGGGCACAGCCGTGTGGGATGTTTTGGGCGACGGAGATTTTGTCCCATGTCATCATTCGGTTGGCGCGCCGCTTGCGCCTGACGAAAAAGATGTGGCATGGCCCTGCAACAAAGATCAAAAATATATTGTGCATTTCCCCGAAGAGCGCGCCATTTGGTCTTACGGCAGCGGTTACGGCGGAAACGCCCTGTTGGGCAAAAAATGCCTTGCGTTGCGTATCGCCTCTAAAATGGCGCATGACGAAGGCTGGTTGGCCGAACACATGTTGATTCTGGGAATAGAGTCGCCTGTCGGCGAAAAAACCTATCTCGCGGCGGCTTTTCCGAGCGCCTGCGGCAAGACTAACCTCGCCATGCTCATTCCGCCGGTAGCCTTCAAAGGCTGGAAAGTTACCACCGTTGGCGATGATATTGCCTGGATCAAACCTGGTTCAGACGGACAGGTTTATGCCATCAACCCCGAAAATGGCTATTTTGGAGTTGCGCCCGGCACTTCCGAAAAGACGAATCCCAATGCAATGGCTTCCATCACGGGCAATTCCATTTTTACCAACGTTGCCCTTACCCCCGATGGAGATGTATGGTGGGAAGGAATGACCAAAACTCCCCCCGCAGAATTGATCGACTGGACGGGTCAACCCTGGACGCCCGATTGTGGACGCAAAGCAGCCCACCCCAATTCACGTTTCACCGCCCCAGCCAGCCAATGCCCGTCCATTGATCCCGATTGGGAAAACCCACGCGGCGTGCCGGTGAAAGCTTTTGTCTTTGGTGGTCGCCGCAGCAATACCATTCCGCTCGTTTTCCAATCCAGCGATTGGAAACACGGTGTTTATATGGCCGCCACCATGGGATCAGAAACCACCGCCGCCGCCAGCGGAAAACTTGGGCTGGTTCGCCGTGATCCGTTTGCCATGCTGCCTTTCTGCGGGTATCACATGGCTGATTATTTCAAGCATTGGCTTGATTTCGGTCAAACGCTTGAAACCCCTCCGCTAATCTTCGGCGTGAATTGGTTCCGCACAAATGGCGATGGCGATTTCCTCTGGCCTGGCTACGGCGAAAATATGCGCGTACTGCAATGGATTGTGGAGCGCGTTAACGGTCATGCGGCCGCGGTGCCAAGTCCGCTTGGCTGGCTCCCTTCATATTCCGATTTGAATTGGGAAGGCTTGGATGATTTCTTCCACGAACATTATGCCCACCTGATCAGCATTGATCCGCTGCATTGGCAGGAAGAACTTTTACAGCATGATCAATTATTTGAAAAAATGCAGGACAAACTTCCCGTTGAGTTGATTACCAAAAAAAGGCTTGCAGGAAAAAAATTCCTGCAAGCCTTTTTCGTAAGTCACGTTTATAACGTGACTGTCATCATCAAATAAAAAATCCCGGCGCATGTCCTGTCAAATTAAGGAAGCGTTCCAATTCTGCCTTGGTCATAATCAGCGTGGAAGTATTGACCAGCGGATGACAGAGAAAATGTTCTCCCTGCCAGATTTCAGAATCGATCCACAACTCAACCTTGTGTTCCGTGTCATTTGCCAGCCCCATGATCGTTACCGAGCCGCGTGTCACGCCGAGCATGCGCCCCAGGTTTTCTTCTGATCCAAAACGCAGGTGCGGAACTCCCAACTGGGTTGCCAACCCTTCCAGATTAACGGTTTTTTCGCAAGCAGTGACAGCCAGAAAGAAACGGCGCGCCTTTTTGTCACACAGGAAAAGGTTTTTGGTGCTGACTGCGATGACACCAGAATGATGCAAGTCTGCTTCGGCACAGGTAAACACAGCGGGGTGTTCGATGCGCTGAAATGAGAATTTGTTGGCATCGAGAAAATTAAGGAATTCCTGTTCTGATGTGATCATGGACTTTGTGTGTTATGAATGATTATTGGATACCCGTTTCGACATGATAATATCCGGCTTGCCGATTCCGTTTGCGTCGGGAACTACGCCGGTAATGATGTATCCCATTTTTTCATAGAATTCGAAAGGGTGGCGCTTCAAGTTGCGAACCTCCCTGACCTTCTCCCAAAAATTTTCGTACAGATCAACGCCGGAAAGCGAAGTCATGTTGTCTTCATCATCTGAGCCGAGTGTGATGGTCAGCCCTCCGCGCAGCCGTACTTGTTCTTCAAAATCAATGACCAGCGCCTTTCCGATTCCCTGGCCTTGCAGGTCTGGCTGAACAGCCAGCGGATGAAGTTCCCAAACGTGCCCGTCGTATTGCGGAATTCCGCCGATGATGCCGATCAAATTTTCCCGGTCATCAATTACGGCGCGGCAGATTCGTTCCACTTCCAACATCTCTTGAATTTCACGCAAGCCATCTTCTAAAGATGGCCACGCATCAGTCCAATGCTCGTGGAATGCATCCACCAGCAATTGCGCCGCCTGTTGGATGAAATTCTCGCTTTCTTTCGTGAGGGTAATAATTTTCATTTGCATGGCACTACTTAAGGAAGAGGTGTAGTGGTGGGTAGATTTTTAGGCAAAGATTTAAGTTTGGGCGCAGGCGGGCGTTCAGAGCCGAAACCGTGGTCGCCTTCAAAAGTGAAATATGAGACCTGTCCGGGGAATATCTCAACCCAGGTTTGTTTATTTTTTTTATCGAACGAAATGATGACCTTGTAAATTCCGGCAGGTAAATCGCCAAGCACCATGTTTTCATTGTAATAGGGGTCGGGGTTAACCGCGCCTCCGCTTCCATATGTTTTTACAAGGTAAGTCTTTTTTGTTTCTTCAGAAATTAAATATACTTCTGTGCGTGAAAGAGGCTCTTTTTTAGTATTCATCACACGCCCTACGAGCACGCCCCAGCCTTGGGGTGGCGCAAGCCATAATTCGGGGTTGAGCGTGTCGTGGAATGAATTTGCCGCCAGCCGTACTTCAAAATGCACATGCGGTCCAGTGGTCGCCCCTGTTGCGCCAACCAGACCGATTAATTCGCCTGTTTCAACATGCTGGCCGACAACCGCAATCACACTGCTCATGTGAGCATAGATTGTGTAAAGTTGTTGGTTGTTATAGCCAAAGTCGTGTCTAATTGTAACTGCCAGCCCGTAAGGGTCTTTTTCGTTGCCGGGTGTTTCGGTAAACAAGCCCCAGCCCGCCCACACCACTGTCCCGGCTCCTGAAGCCATGATCGGCGCGCCTTCTTCGGCATCAATATCCACGCCGGTGTGGATCACATTCTTGAAAAATATTCCGCCGTAGCGATAATCGGCAATCGGCCAGTTGACCTGATCTGCGGCAATGGGACGCGCAAAATAAAAATGATCATACGTAGACATCGCCCACGGAATGGGATAGAGCGGAGGTCGCCAGCCTGAGATTGGTTCTGCGCCCGGGGTGGGGAGATTAAATTGAAACGGCGCTGGAGAAGGAGTGATGATCTGCGCTTCGCTCTCTGTGTAGACTTGGGGCTGGTCTGCCGCTTTTGCCACTACTGGCGTTGGGGTTGATCCGCTTACTTCTGCTCCCGGGGCGCATGAGGTGAGAAAAATAAGAAATAAAATACGAGTAAGTGTGGTTTTGAATTTCATTGCGGAATGACTGTCGGCGGCGTGGGCGAAGGCAGCGGGGTTTCTGAGGGCAACGGGGTTTCTGTTGGCAGTGCGGGCGTGGGTGAGAGGGTGGCTGTGCCGGTTGGGCGTGGCGTACGCGTTGGCCTTGGGGTTTCTGTGGGGGTTGAGGTGCGCGTTGGGGTCAGCGAGGGCGCCAACACGCGGGTCGGGGTAATAAGCGCCTCAAGCGGATATAACTCCTGCATCGCTGAGTACCAGTCCATGCCGCTGGTCAATGCAAATTCAGTGAACCGCGCCCCGCGATAATAGGTGCGCCAGTTGGGGAGTGCCGGCAGGCGTTCCCAATTAAATGTGGCGTTTAGGGCTGTTACATCCACCCAATAGCCTGATGGTACAGCCGCATATTTTCCGCCTTGTTCATACGTGCGCGGATCAAGTTCGTAGCGCGCGCTTAAGTTCCAGGGCGCGTTGTGAATTGGTTCGCCGAGCGAACCATCTTGAATGGTGGCGCGGACATATACGCGCCAATAGGTTTGCGCGCCAACATCTTCGCGCAGGGTTACCATCCAGCCTGTATCAGCCATGAGCGAGTTGATGGCGAAGGCGCGGCCGGTGTATAGCCAGTCTTCTTCCAACCCGGGGTCAAGGCTTGCTGTGAGCGGGATGAAGGCGTTTTCAAGGCTGGCGAGTACATCCCAACCGGTTTCGATGATCATGCGGTTACGCAGGGCGTTGAAAGATTCATCGACGAGATCGTGCAGTTGCGGATATGGCGCTTGCACATCATAAACTGGGACAACATACCAGCGTTGGTTCGGTGTATCGTCTCCATTTGTAACAACAGGTGACCAGAGCACGGGAAGCGCTGCTCCTGCGGCTTTCACGAAGAGATTGGGAAGCGGGTTTGGTAAATTGGCAAAACTCCAGGTTAGTCCGCGCACGCGCCCATTTAGTGGGGTGGGAGAGATGAGCAGTTTGCCGTTGATGTCATATGCCGTAATGTAATTTTGATTTGCGCTGTTGGTGACCGCGATCACTTTTTCGGCAGTTTCGTTCCATGCGCCCCAACTTCCATCGCCGATCCAGTGCGCGCTGCGGTTGGGATCGTTGACATTCCAGATGTAAAGTCCGCTAAATCCAATGGTCTGTGAGGTGGATGCCCATAATAATTGAGAGCCGTTGTAGTTCCAAACAGGGTGATTTTCAGATGCAAAGGGCGTGTTGCTCAGGTTTTGGTAACGTTCTTCGCCTGTGAGGTCGAGGTTTGCCAGCCATACGTCACTGTCGCCGCCACGGGTGGATATGAATGCCACATTTCTGCCGTCAGGCGCCCAAACCGGCGAGTGATCGGATGCGGGGTCTTCGGTAATTGGCAGAATGGGTTGTGCGCGGTCATTGACGGATACTACCGAAATTTCCAGGTTGTCGTTTATGTACGTTTCAAAGACCAGCCATTGTGAGTCTGGCGACCATGATGGGGCGGAGTCGTAGGCGGGTGAATTGGTGATCTGGGCAGCCTCTCCGCTTTGCAGGTCCATGACGTAAAGATCCCAAAACCCTGTTCTGTCGGAGGCGAAGGCGAGTTTGGTGCGATCTGGGCTGAGGGCGGGGGCGATATCGTTCCAGTCGCCGCTGGTGATGCGGGTTAGCGGCAAATCCTGTGAATTTTCACTTTGAATGAAGAGGTGGGCGTATCCATTTTCTTCGATGGATAGGAAGATAAAGTTATTTTCGCCGCTGTAGCGGATTACGGCGGGCGTGGCTGTGAATTCAATTGTGGCTGTGGTATTTGGGACGGGCGTGGCTTGGACTGATTGGGAACAGCCAAAGAGCAGTAGGCTGAGGGTTAGAAAAATTAGCGTAGTTGAATATTTGCGAATTGGTGTGTCCGCGTGATGGGGTTTGGAAAAAGGCAGAGGCATGGAGAATGTCAATGGGTTAGGATCAGGTTGGGGTGTTGTTTTGAGGCGGTTTCACATCAAATGAAAAAATGATCGGTTCATTCGATGGTTGATCGGGATAATATAATCTGGCGCTGAGCGCGTACGGGTTGTTGAGTTCGCCGCGAATGTGCATGGTGAATTCGAGTTTCCAACTCATTGGCTCAACGAAGTTGGTGGATGCAACTTCGTCGCCGTTTGAGTCGCGCAGGGTCACTTCGATGTGCGGGCGGATTTGAAAGGGTGTGATTTCCATATTGACTCGCAGACGGTAGCCATCAGGGTAGGGCTGCGCGGAAAGCGAGATGATTTTTGTGTCTTCGGGTGCGGCGCGGTTGTTGGTGTCAAGGTTGCTTTGGGGAAGGAAAAAGTCCATTTGGGTATTATAACCAGAAAAGAAGATGCCCGCCTTTGAGATGGATTAGCCTTGGATTACAGTTTCATTGGTTTTTCGGCGGCGTAATGTATCACGTGTTTCGTGTTCCGTTTGAGAGATTGTTTAATAACTCACCACGAAGTCTCCAAGACACAAAGTTTTTTCCTTCGAGTCTTTGAGACTTCGTGGTCAAAAAGCAGGCTTATTAAATAGCCTCTGGGGTTTACGGAACACGCGCCATGGTTTTATCATCCCCTTATTTTTTTGTCATCCGCTGATTAAGTGAGCAGGTAAATGATCTGTACGGTTCATGTAAAAAACGGTAATTCTGTCTTTTTGAATATCAAAACGGCTGATTGAGCAGTTGTTGAGATAAAACCATGATTTCATGTTGTGAGCGCCCTGCCGCCACGAAAGTTTTAGCATGGAAGAAACCAGCCGCACAAAAAATCCGCCGTGGCTGACGAGTGCAATGCGTTGTTCTGGCTGATCTTCCTTGTCGCCGTGGCGGGTGATCAAATCGGCAAGTACCTTGTCTGCGCGGGGTTGGCGTTCTTCATCGGTTTCGAAGGGACGGTTCCACCAGCCTGATTCACCGTAGTCGTCGGGTAATTTCAATTTCGGGAAATTTTTTTCGTAAAATGAGCGCGGCTTGCCTGACAGCCCATTGAATCTGTTTTCTTTTTCGCGGGCGTAGATTCCGCCTTCTTCATGAATTTCTGTCCATGCGGTGAATGGGATATCTCCCAGCATATGGGCGGTGGGCGCGGCAGTTGCGACGGCGCGTTCCATCAAACTGGCGTAAATATGAGTGATGCCGAAGCCGTGTTGGTTTTGCTCATTCCATGAGGTTTCGTTGGTGATGGTCTGTCTTTCTTTGAGATACTTTGCGAGAATGTTTGCTTGTTCAAGCCCGATCTCTGTCAGGTATGGGTCTGGGTTCTCTTTGAATTCAGACTGTCTTGCGTTTGCATTGTTAATGGATTGTCCGTGTCGGATGAAATAAAGTTGCATGTGGGTAGGGGGGGCTTTCTGTGTCTGATGGGGGGGCAGCGGCGGGATGGGTCTTTCTGGGCCGGCATAGATTTCGTTAGGCGAAGGTTCTGCGGCTGATGAGGTGTCTATTTGCCTTGGAGACCCATCCCTACCGTCGTATTGTTGATTCCCGTTCGGGACCCACGCCGATCCATTTGACGGGCGCACCAGCGGATTCCTCGATCATCTTCACATATGCCTGTGCGTTTGCGGGGAGTTCTTCGAATGTTCGTGCCTTGCTGATGTCTTCCTGCCAGCCTTTCATCTTCTTGTAAACCAGTTCAACCTTGTCCAAGCCGTAGGCGTCTACATCAGCGTAGCGGACATCTTTGCCTTCCATTTTGTATCCAACGCAAACTTGAATTTCTTCCAAGCCGCTGAGCGTATCCAATTTGGTCAGGCATAATTCGGTCACGCCGCTTAAATCTACGGCGGTTCTCACAATTTCCAAATCCAGCCAACCCACGCGGCGGATGCGTCCTGTGGTTGCGGCAACCTCGCCGAATTTTTTGTAGACTTCGCTCTCTGTATCGTGGATTTCGGTGGGCAGTGGTCCGCCGCCGACGCGGGTGGTGTAGGCTTTGGTCACGCCGACGACGTTGGTGATGTAGCGGGGCGGAATTCCCAGCCCAGCCGAAGCCGCCGAAGGGATGGTGGTCGAAGCGGTCACGAACGGATAGGTTCCCCAGTCGGTATCCAAAAATGTGCCCATGGCCTGTTCGAGCAAAAAGTTTTTGCCTGATTTCAAGCCGTCCTGCACCAGTGAAAATAATTCTTTGATGTAGGGCTTCACGCGCGCATAATATCCACGATACTCGTCGCGCACGGCTTCATACTTTAATGCTTCGCCGCCCAACGCCACGATGATTTTATTTTTCAAATTCAACTGCACTTGCAGGCGTTGCTCGAACATGTCGCTGGTGAAATCCGTCCAGCGGATTCCGTTGTAACTGACCTTGTCTGCAAACACAGGACCAATTCCGCGCCGCGTGGTTCCGGTTGCGCCTGTGCCTTTGGCTTCTTCGTACAAGCCATCCAAAACTTTATGATATGGCATGATGATGTGTGAACGCGGCGAGACCCATAACCTGCCATCCACGCCGATGCCGGACTTGTTGAGCATTTCAATTTCTTCGAGCAAGACCTGCGGGTCAATCACCACGCCGCCGCCGATCA
>JAIFKY010000219.1 GCA_020049345.1 Anaerolinea sp. | reverse complement strand
AAAAGTGTCATGCGATGGTATCCCGTTGGGTAATTCCAGAAAGGTTTTTAGCCAGAGCACCTTACTGTTCCCATAATTCTCCATGTCAGTCCAGCCTTCTGCTCCACAGATAATGGCGCAAATTGCAATCGCGATAATGTCAATTAGTTTGTGGTCTTTCGTCCGATCCTTTCGTGGGTCGGTTACTTTGCTGAAATGCTCTTCAATTGCTTCCAATGGCTTCTTCGACATGGCTACTCCTTGTGATAGCCAGTTTTACCTCATTTCCACACCCAATTTAGATGCGATAGCCCTGTGTAAGTGATAGTCATGGGGAGACCTCTTCGAGAAACGCGCTTTCGTTCTGCGCCTCCAGGACTGCCTCGCGGGCAATCTTGATTTGCGTCTTCACCGTCTCACAAAGGACGGACTCGATGAGTTCGATCACTCCCGCGTTGCCGATGGCATCCGCGATCTCGATGGCGAGGCTGACCTCGTCGAGGGCAGACAGTCTGGCTTTCGCGGCAGGCGGAAGTTCCTTCTCGATGTAGTCCATCACATCATCCAGCGTGACGGTGTAGATGTTGCCGAACGAATCAAGGCAGTGCTGTGCAAGCGCATTACGGATGCGCTGAAATGGTTGTGTCATGGGGACGTACCTCCTGAATTGAATTGGGCGGACAAAACAGCCCGCTTCGCGTACACACCTCAAAAGAGATGTGTACGCGAAGCGGGTGGCTAAATTTGTTAAAACGAATGCGTTTTTTCTTGCTATAATCAGTAAAATATTGGTGGTATGGATTGGGTGAGGTCAAGCTGAAAGATTTGATTTAAGGCGGTTCTTACATTTCTCTGCGGAAAACAAAAATGTCTCAAAAACAGGTCAAGGTTGGAGCGATAAGAGATGTAAGCGGGGAAGTCAATATCGCGGGTGGACACATTGTTCACGCCGAGAATGGGGCGACTGTTATCATTGGTACTTCTGCAAGCGCTGTTGGGGGATTGGTTGCCTTAAGTGAATTAATTCAGTATTCATCCGACGTGCGAGCCGCAGTCATTACTTTTCAGAATGATTTCCTCGTTACGCGCAAACAAGTTGATCAACTTGGCGATTACAAAGAACTTCACGATCTGTTGCACCGCCTGCAATTTCATTGTTACAATTGCCTCGTTCAAGCAGCGACAACTTTCCCAACCGACGAGTTGACGCTTGACAATTTAACCGACTATTCACTAACGCTCGAAGAGATTGTCGAAGAGCTAAAACAAGTCGCTACACGGTCTTCGCTGCCCGAACAGGAGTTGGTATGGATTAGTGAGATGGGGGCGACAAAAGTGGAATTATGTAGCGCTATTGAATCTCTGGATGAAAAATCTCTAAAAAAAGTTGTCTGGCGGCTGAATCGAGTACTTGCCATACAACCGGCGCGCATCAACACATTGCTCAATAAAGCAGCACGAACTTTACGTTTACCTTCATTGTCAAATGCTTTGATGCTCGTTTGCAATCACCTTACCTCACTTGATTTTGATGCTGGCAAAGTGGACACTTTCCGATCAGGCGTTGATGCATTAAGCGCACTCGATAATGAATTAAGCTCACTTGTCAATAGTCATGATGGTTGGCAGGCGCTGGATATCGAACTGCGCCGGATTGGGGCATTTATCGATCATGATTTGACCGAGCTTGAAATGTCTTGGGGCGATATTAAGCCAAAATCTGAGCAGCTGTATGTCCCATACTCTGACGAATCTTCTTATGCACTAAAAAAAGAATGCGCCGAACTAGATAATGCATTAATTAGTAATAATCCTGCTAAAACACGGCGATGTTTTCGAAGTTTTCAACGACGTGTGGCAGACCGATTCTATCGTGTTGATCTTGAACTTAAAGCACTTTGTAACAGCCTGCGCCTGATAGGTACACCGCTTGCATCAGTATTGAGAATGATCGAATAACGAACACAGGGTATTTTATGTCTGACGAAACCACTCGTTTCCCATCGGCAGAATCACTTCGCGTCGCGCACAGTGAATTGCTCAAGCATTTTCGCACACAAGGCGAAAAGTCAGACATGATCACCGAGGTCGAGGGCTTTATTCGACGTGGCAGAGCAACTGGTGCTTTGCTTGATTCAGACGCCGATCGTTGGGCGACACAAAGCCTGCTCGATTACTGGGCTACACAACTCTACAAACCTGGTTATGAACCTCCAGATGCCACCCTTGCAGAATTCGACCCACTACTAGCACCCGAACTGGATGAATCATTATGCCCATATTTAGGATTGGATGCATTTCACGAATCAAATCAAAATATCTTCTTTGGACGTCAGCGTTTGATTCACGAACTGTCTAACAAACTGACAGAAGTGCGGTTCCTGGCTGTTGTAGGCTCATCAGGCAGCGGCAAGTCAAGCGTGGTGCGCGCCGGGCTGATTCCGAAATTAAGAACAAGCGCAACGTTGGACAACACCGTTTGGGAATATTTCGCGCCAATGGTGCCTGGTTCAAACCCTCTCGAAAATCTGGCACGACTTATGATGCCACAAGACGCAAATACGGCACAGGTGAAAGTTGAATCCGACCTTTACCGGCAGGACTCCACTCATCTTGCGCAAATCGTATCTGAACGTTTTCACAAAAATGTAATGGTGGTAGTAGATCAATTTGAAGAAATTTTTACCCTTTGTACGGATGAGGTTGCCCGCCAACGCTTTGTCGAAAACCTGATTAATATAACCCAAGCACCCAATGCTGAACATCGCGTCATCATCACTATGCGTGCCGATTTTGAATCAAACGTTGTACGTCTCCCAGATTTACAGGCAGCTTTTGAACAAGGTACAGTGCGCATTACGCCGCTCACTGCAAGTGAATTAAGAGAGGCGATTGAAGAACCGGCGGCACTAATTGGTTTGAAGTTTGAAGAAGGCGTCGTCAATGCGTTGTTGAATGATACGCTTGGTGAACCTGCGGCGTTGCCATTGCTGCAATTTACGCTGCTAAAACTGTGGGAAAGCCGAGTTCGAAATCGTGTAACATGGGAAGCGTACAAGAAGTTGGGGGGTGGACGTCAAGCACTGGCGCGTTCGGCTGATGAATTCTATAACAGGTTAATCCCCGAAGAGCAAATGACAATGCGGCGCATCTTGTTAAAGATGGTCAGACCGGGAGAAGGACTGGAGATAACCAGTAATCGCGTGCCACGTTCAGCGTTGTATCAAAAGTCCGAAGCCAACGACCGCATTGACCGCGTGCTTGGAAAGTTAATCCAGTCCCATTTGATACGTTTCTCAGATGGCGACATTGCTGCTGATGAACAAGTGGAAGTTACACATGAGGCTTTACTGCGAAACTGGCCCCACCTGGTTGAATGGCTGGAGGAAGAACGGGTCAGACTCCGTCAGCGCCAGCGTTTGACTGCGGCAGCAGAGGAGTGGCAACGTTTAGGTCAAGACCCTTCGGCACTCTGGCGGGGCACATTATTGGAAGAAGCACGCCTCTATAACGATTTGAGTCACTTGGAGAAAAAGTTTATACAAGCTGGACGTACTCAACAATACCGTTGGGGATTAGTATTGGTTTATGGATTGTCAACAATTATTGTTGTTTTACTGTGTATAGGAGCTTTTGCTGTAACGCAAAGTATCCAAGCAAAGAATTCTGACAAGACCGCTATCGCGGGAATGAAGACCCAGTCAGGGGCGCTGGCAAATGAAAAAAATGCTTTAGAAACCGCCCTGGCAGAGAGTACTAAAGTTGCAATTGCACAAATAACAGCAACTGCTTATGAAGGCCTTGCAGGTGTCAATGCACAAAAGGCACAGGAAGAAGCAATTCGCAGACTCTCAGCAGAATTATCTGCCAAAGCGCTTTCTGTTGTCGACACAAATTATTCCCAAGGATTGTTGCTTGGAGTAGAGTCTTTCAGACTGTTGAAGGAAAATAAACTTGCCCAAGGGAAGGCCCCTGATACCTTGCCACAGTTGCTGGAAAAGGTCCCGACGGGCTTGATGGGAGCACGAATGTCCCCCCCGTTTGGTGTGATTCGTAAAATCGTCTACTCCCCAAATGGTAACCTTGTGGTAACGCTGAGTGACACTACCGATGTTTGGGATACCTCTGATCCACTGTCTCCAGTGTTAGTAACATGGAATAGTGGCATGGATATTAAGGCAACTGATGTGACCTTTTCTTCCGATGGTTCAAACATGGTTGTGGGATATGCTGATGGGCATGTTGAGTTGTGGACAATTGCGGGTTCGGATATTACCAAAGCTTCTACACTTGAGGTTTTTTCAAAAAACGCTTCGTCTGATGTAAAAGTTGCTGTCAGTAAAGATAAGTCTCTTCTTGGTGTTGCGGGGAATGGGACAATCCTGATTTACGATATTTCAGGTGATGACCAGCCAGTGGAAATCGGTCATGTTTCCCATCCGCATGAAGGGAAAGAAGTCGAATACCTTTGGTTTGACCCCAATTATCAAAATTCCTTTCTTGTTTCTGGGGGCGGAGATGGTTCTTTTCATGTTTGGGATTTGAGGAAAGACTATACCCCTATGGCGCCGTATCGGTCAATTCCACGCCATCATGGGGTTGCTGATATTGCGATTAATTCCGAGTATGTGATAATAGCAGGCGAGGATTCTCTTTATATAAGCAGCAGCTTTAGCAAGTTTTTTACTCCAATTAAGACGATTGCCTACTCGGATTATCATCATGGGCTTATTCAAACCATGATGATTAATTCCAGCAGCACACGACTTTATACAGCTGGACAAGATGGCGTAATTGTTGAGTGGGACATTACTGATCCCTATCGTGTCAAGTTCGTCAAGGTTTATAGTGGGGATACTAGCCGTGTGAGTAGTGCCGCTTTTCATCCGTCTGGAAAATTCATTATTTCAGGTGGTGATGACTCAAAATTGATATCTTGGGATATTGGTAGCGAGTCTATTCCTGTCGTCTGGCGCAGTGTCATAAGGACTGATTCGCCAATTACTGATATTGCATATGCCCCAAATAAAAACCTTTTGGCGGTGGGCGAGGAAAGTGGTTTGGTTGTTTTGTGGGATATAACTAATCCGTCCAGTCCCAGCATTCGCTATCGTCACTTTATTAGAGTTCCCATTGCTCATGTCGCTTTCTCTCCGGATGAAACAGCTTTTATGTTTCTTAGCGCCCCGACCGAAGCTTATAGCTCGGCCGGCTACTTGATGGAAGATCTTAACTATTTTTTGGACCCTCGCAAGATATTCGAACTCAATACAGCAGATATATTTGTTGGAACAGGTAGCTATGTGCTAGCAGGCGAAATTGGCGACAGCACCTTGAAAATCTTCCAATGGAATGTGGAGGGAAAGGTGAACCGGGAACATGATCCCATACTTGTTGACGCCTGTCCATTTCGTGATTATGCCTATGCTGGACGTAGTGATCTTGTTGCGATTGCGACCTGCAACCTACAGCTTTGGAATTTTCCTGACGATGGATCACCTTCCCTGATTCGAGAGTTCGGTTCCTCTAATCCGCTTGCGGTTGATTTGAGCAGGGGGGATGGCACATTGCTTGCCAGCGCAAATGCCGATAACACGTTTTCTCTTTGGAGAATCCCCTCCTCAGGTGACCCTCAGATTTTGTCCACAAAGGATAGTGGGCACCTAACCCCGGTAGATAGCGTATCTATTGATTCAAGTCAACGGGTTATGGCTACAGGCGGTGATAGCCCTTCTGTAGTTTATTGGAACATTACTGATCCATCTAATCCCATTCAGAGGTTTGTACTCAATGGGCACACCAGCAAGGTTTTGAATGGCGGCGTCTTTTTCTCGTTAGATGGCGACACCCTAATTTCAGCATCAAGGAATGAAGTGATTTTGTGGGATGTTGACCCCGCTTCTTGGATTGAAAAGGCGTGCAGAATTGCCGGGCGTAACTTTACCCAAACAGAATGGAAACAATTTGTCGGTGGGGATATCCCATACCATTTGACCTGCCCAGAATTTTCAGCCCCAGTAGAATGAGGTATAAATATGACAAAGAAAAAAAAGGCAACAAAAGACCAATCGACCGTAAAAGTCCGTAATATTTCCGAAATCAGCGGAAATGTAAACATCGCAGGCGGAGACATCACAACTCATCAGGTTGTTTCAGGTGTAAGTGCAGCGGAGATCAAGCAGATATTTGAACAATTGTTTTCGCACATTGAGATGCACAAAGAAATTGTGCCTGCTGACATTGAAGATATTAAAGCGGAAGTTGAAGAGATTCGATTTGCCATTAATGATGCCATACAGAAAAACAAAAAAGTGGACGAAAGCTTTCTTGCCCGTCGATTTCGCAATATTGGGCGCATGGCACCCGACATCTTGGATGTAGCTGTAGCCACTTTGGAACACCCTTTAGCGGGGATGGGGATTGCGGTCAAAAAGATTATTGAAAAAGCAAATCAAGAGGCAAAGCAATCATAACTTTGTAAACCTTCGCGCGAAATTGAATTAGAGGCTGGGAGCATTACACCCTGCAGTCTTCCGCCAGTATCGTAAAAAACAGAGAGGTCTTTTGAACCTCTCTGTTTTTGTTGCTTGCGGCGCTTGCGCGGCGGGGATACCCCCACGGCATCGCAAAGAGGGAAAACTGGACTGCCTTCCCAAATTCATAAAGACTATACAAAAAGGGAGGGCAGATTGCCCTCCCAGCGTTCATTAACGGCGGCGGTTTTTCTTCGTAGGCGCAGCCACGAAACCACCGAATAAATCGAACTGCACCAGGGCAGCCCCAAAATCAAACAAGGCTTGCTTGATCTCGATCTCCCTGCCAAGAT
>JAIFKY010000149.1 GCA_020049345.1 Anaerolinea sp. | reverse complement strand
CAGCCTCCCAGGCTTTTCGGGATGATCGGGGTATTCATGTTCTCGTGATGGGACAAAGGTGTAAACAGTTTTCATTGTCTCTCCTTGTGAACTCTCATCTTATTGGCGAATGATAACATTTTATTTTCCCGAAAAAACGTAGGTCACGTTTGTAACGTGACCGCCTGCTCCAGAATCTTTTTTCGTGAAGTATTGATTATCTTTTTCCAGTAAAATCAAGGCGATAGGAGAGCCATGTCATTTTTCAGCCGTCTCAAACCTGCCGCCAAAATTCTTTTGCGCGGTGACCCAAAAAAGAAAACCCGCAACCCCATCCCCGCCATCACTGCCGAGGAAGTGGCCGACGCGCGGATGTTTTTTCCGCGTGAAAAATTTTTCATCTTCGGTCACGCCCGCTCCGGCACCACGCTTCTCACGCGCCTTGCCCGTTTGCATTCCGAAGTGCATTGCAATTATCAGGCGCACTTCTTCACGCGCCAGCCTTTGCTCAAGTCGCTGGTCAACACGCCCGAAGCCGAGGAATGGCTGACGCGCAAGTCCAACCGTTGGAATCAGGGACGCGATCTTTCTCCGCTCGTGTTGCGCGCCACCGCAGATTTCATCATGGAGCGTGACGCCGCCCGCGAAGGCAAAATGATCGTCGGCGACAAAAGCCCCTCGTCCACGATTCACGGTCAGGCGGTGCGCGATATGCACGCCGTTTATCCTGATGCAAAATTAATAAACATCGTCCGCGATGGGCGGGATGTGCTGGTCTCGGAACGCTTCCGCAATTTTGTGGAAGAGTCAAAGTTTTTGACAGCGGAAGATAAACGCATCATCGCCGACCTGAAAGTTGATTCTGCTCCCTTTACAGACGGCACCCGATCCATTTTCACCGAGACCTTCATCCGCCGCGTGGCGCAGGGTTGGGTGAAAAATCTGACAGAAACCGAAGACGAAGGTCGGCGACTCTTCGGCGAAAATTATTTCGACCTGCGCTACGAAGACCTGCTGACCCAGCCCTTCGACGAAATGAGCAAGTTCTGGAAATTCCTCTCCGTAAAAAATATTGACCCATCACTCGACAAAACTCTGCGCGATGAGATGTCATCCAATCCTGATGAAGAATGGCAGTCGAAGCGCAACGAAGGCATCGCATCCTTCCTTCCCAAAGGACAGGCTGGCAACTGGACGCGACTGTTCACCGCGAAGGATAAATCCGTATTCAAGGAAGTCGCGGGCGGGATGCTGGTCAAATGGAAGTATGAAAAAGATTTGAATTGGTAAAACAACCGTAGGGGCGAAACGCTTCCTGATCCATCGGGGGCTAAGCCCCCGATGGATCGCTGTACAAAGGAAATCCTATGAAATACTTAATCGCTGGTCTTGGATCAATTGGCAGAAGACATTTTCGCAACTTAGTTGCGTTGGGTGAAACAGATATTGTTCTCTTTCGTACACGCAAAGCCACATTGTCTGACGATGAACTCGCGGGCTATCCCGTTGAAACGGATTTGACCGAAGCCCTCAAAAAACACAAGCCCGATGCAGTCATCGTGGCGAATCCCACCGCGCTGCATTTGGATGTCGCCATTCCCGCCGCCGAAGCGGGCTGTGCCATTTTGCTCGAAAAGCCCGTTTCCCATTCGCTCGAACGGCTGGATGTGTTACAACAAGCGGCGCAAAAAAGCGGAAGCAAGATTCTCGTAGGTTTTCAATTCCGCTATCATCCCACACTCAACAAAGCGCGCGAATTAATTCAAGCGGGCGTGCTTGGCAAGGTGTTAACCGCTCACGCGCATTGGGGCGAGTACCTGCCCAACTGGCATCCGTGGGAAGATTATCGCCAAAGTTATGCCGCGCGCGCCGACCTCGGCGGCGGTGTGATCGTCACGCTCACGCATCCGCTCGATTATTTGCGTTTCATTTTGGGCGATGTCGAGTCGCTTTGGTCTTTCAACCAGCATCTTTCCCCGCTTGAATTGGACGTCGAGGATGTGGCAGAGATCGGCTTGAAATTTTCCAGCGGGGCAATCGGTGGCGTGCATCTGAATTATTTCCAGCGTCCGCCTGTGCATCGTTTGGAAATTGTCGGGACAAACGGCACGTTGCAATGGGACAACGCGGACGGGATTTTGCATTTTTACAAAATGGCTTACGAATTTGGCACATGGGATGCGAACCCGCCTGCCACCAAACTTGAGCAGTTTTCACCTTATGAAGGTTTTGATCGCAATCAGTTATTCATCGCGCAGACAAAACACTTTATTGAAGTGGCGCGCGGAGATGCCCATCCGATCTGTGATTTAACGGACGGCGTGCGCGCCTTGCAAATGGCCCTTGCCGCTTATGAATCTCAAAAGACAGAAAAATTGGTTAGATTAAACGGTTGATAATCTTGTAAGAAAATATTTGGGTGTGTTTAATTGTGTGGGCTTGCCAAAGATTTCTCCACGGAGCACACAGAGTTCACTTAGAAAACCATTAAAAAAGCTCTGTGCTCTCTGTGGTACAGGCTCTTTTAGCCCATCCTTTTAGATGCCCCCAATTTCAGTTGAACCTTGCAATTTGTAACGTGTTTCGCATCCCGTAGGGGTAAGCCTTCAAGCGGAACACGAAACACAGCTTTCTCTCACCTCATTTGAAACGCCACCAAAACATTTTGTTGTAGCGGCTCATGGGTTTCCCAAATCATTTGAGCGCACGTATTCGTCAATCAAATGATCGTAAGTCCCCAGATTAAATTCAACAATCGTTTTCAGCCGTTCCATAGAAAAAAGATCGCCGCGTGTGACCAGCATCAGTTTGTCGTAATATTCATGCAAATGCGGCTCGCGGATTTGATTCACAAAACCGTCTGCGATGGTTTCCTGATAACCGACAGGATAGGGACGCCTGAAATGTCCGATGCGCCATGAGTTGAATGCGGGCAGACGCGAGCGCAGCGGATCGCTCAGGCAGACTTTATCCATAATGTAAACATCGGCTCCCGCGTAATAGCCATAAATGCCAATCGATTCGCGGATCACAAAGGGGATATTCTCTTCATTGGCTTGGCGGGCATCTTCGATGATTTTGAGTTTTGTGCCGTGATCCCATTGGTTGAGCAAGCCGCAGCAATAAAAATAAGCAACCTTTTCATCTGCAACCCCATGATCATCTATGACGCCGTTATCCTCCTCCATTTGGATTAATATGGGAGGAGTCAGCGAGGTGAGACCCGCAAAGAGGATAAGACCCGTGGCGGCAATGGAAAATAGGGGGCTGTCTTTTAATTTTAGAACGGGCATCAGACCCAGCAGGAGCGCGACAGCCATAAAAAATGGCAGCGAGAAAAAACGCCCGCTCATAAAATCGCCGCCGATGTAGAGGATGTAGGCGAGGTAGAGGGCAATCCCCAAAGCCAGGAATCTTCTTTTGGGGTCGCCCCAAAACAGGGCGAGGATGACCGCCAATCCAATCAGGGGCAGGGTGATGTGATCCCAGTTCAACGAATTTTGAAAATAGTACCAGCCTTGCTGAAAGAGTTCGCTTTGCGGAATTCCAGTGGTCAACTTTGCATAATAGGTGTTTGGAAAGGGGAAGCCGTAATAAAAAATGGAAAACGCCTCCCAAAGAATGATTGGCAGTCCGCCCAAAAACAATGCGCTGATAGTTTTGCGGAAATTTCGAATGGAGTAAATGATCTCAAACAGCAGAGCAGGCAGGAAGATCAACACCGTGTCCAGGCGGTTGAGCATGGAGAGGGAAACGAACATGGTTAATAGAAAAAGGCGGTTGGCGGCGTTGGTTTCTTTGAAAAGAAAAACCCAGATAAATAAGAGTGCCAGCAAATGTGAAAGCGGATTTTCCAGCCCGGAGGAGGAATAATCCATGAATGCTTTTGAAGCCAGAAGCAAAGCCGCGGCAATTGGAACAGTCCACGCGGATGGGGTGATTTTATACAGCAGGAAGAAAACCGCCGCTGCCGAAAAGATAAAACTGGCGGCGTACAACGTGTAAAACGGCGTTCGGATTAGCGCGTAAAATGGGATCAAAACCAGCATCCACAACGGATGCGTGAAGACCTGTACCCGCTCGGCGCCGTTCCAGTTTGGTCCGTAGCCGTGGATGATGTTGGTCACTACGCGGAGTGTAATAAAAGCATCGTCCGAAGCCCACGAGTTTCGGATGAGGAGAAAGAGAAAAAGCAGAAAAAAAACGAGAAGTCCCAGTTTGTGTTTGTTTGTCATTGCGAATTATCCCTTTGCGATTTTACTACTGAAACAAAGCAGGTTCTGCTTGCAGTGTGATTGGGGGATTTCGAAAAGATTTCACCACTGAGGTCACAGAGATCACTGAGAGACTGTTTAATAACTTCACCACAAAGCCACAAAGCCACAAAGTTTTTCCCTTCGAGTCTTTGAGACTTCGTGCCTTTGTGGTCAAAAAACTGGCTTATTAAACAGTCGCTGAGAAAAAAATTATTAAAAAATCTCTGTGATCTCAGTGCCCTCTGTGGTGGAAGATCTCGTCATTCCATTCTTTTCGCCACTCCCTGTGACAGCGGAATTTGACGGAATATATCATTGATGATACCTTTGAAAAAAACAACGGTTGGAGAGTTTTATGGAAAAGGTTAAGGCAATTATTAAATCAAATGGTTTTATTTTATCTGTCCTGCTTTTATTGATTGCAGGACTTCTTTATTTGCCGTTTATTTCCAAATTTGGATATTACTACGACGACTGGTATTTGATGTATGCGGCAGGCGCAAAGGGCGCGATGGTTTTCAAGACTATTTTCAGCGTTGACCGTCCCTTGCGCGCGCTGGTTATGATTCCCGCTTATTTCCTCTTTGGCAATAATCCGCTGTATTACGGTTTGAGCGCGTTCCTGCTCCGCCTTTTAAGCGGAGTCTTTTTCCTGTGGATTTTACGCATGGTCTGGCCGCGCCAGCGTTGGATGACTTTTTCAGCCGCGCTGTTGTTTCTGGTCTATCCGGGCTTTCTTTCACAGCCCAATGCCATTGATTATCAATCGCATCTTGCGGGGCTGGCGGCGGGGATGCTTTCCATTGCGCTGACGGTCAAAGCCATTCAAGCGCAAAACTGGAAGGGCAAAACCGCGCTTTATTTTTTTTCCATTTTGCTTGGCTGGTTTTATTTGAGTCAGATCGAATGGTACATTGGACTTGAGTTTTTCAGGTTCGCCTGTATTTTTATTCTGGCATCAGATTTCCGAATTCTCCAAGAATTCGGAAATCTAAAAACGCGCGCGCTTCGATTTGTGCGCTGGGCGTATCCAGTGATTCTTGTTCCGGTTGTGTATTTGATCTGGCGGATTTTCTTTTTCAAAAGCGAGCGCGGCGCGACGGATCTTAACCTGCAATTTGGCGATGTGCTTTCTGCGCCGCTGTCCTTTTTATTAAATTGGTTACGCACTTTGGGGAACGATTCTTTGGATGTTTTATTTTCGGCGTGGTTCATCCCCTTGCAGCGCATGAGTTTTAGAGTTGCAAATGCTGACTGGCTTGCGGGGCTGGGAATCGCCGCGCTGGTTCTGGCTGTGGCGTGGATCGCTTTCAGCCGCAACCCAATGCCTGGGGATGGGCAGTCAGGCTCAGGGCGCAAATGGCAGCGCGAAGTGGTTTGGATCGGCATCGGCATGATCCTGTTCGGACTTCTGCCTGTCATCCTCGTTGGGCGCACGGTGGATTTCAAAAGTTATTCAAGGTACACCTTAATCGCGTCTGTGGGCGCGTCGCTTTTGTGGGCGGTTGGTTTGAACGCCATTGCCAATGCGCGCGCGCGTACCGCGCTCTTGAGCGTCTTGCTCGTTTCTGCATCGCTGACACATTATGCCAACGGATTGATGCACGCCCGCGATACGGCGGCTGTGCGAAATTTTTGGTGGCAGGTCAGTTGGCGTATTCCGCAGTTGGAGGCGGGTACCACGCTGGTGGCGCGCTACCCCGCGCTGGCTGAGGAGGATTATTTTATTTGGGGTCCCGCAAACTTGATCTACCATCCTGAATCGGCGCACAAGGATTATGTTCAGCCCGCCATTTACGCCGCGCTGCTCAACGAAGAAACCATCGCGGGCGTGCAGGCGAAGGAGCCGCAGGATTTTTCCAACCGGCGCGGTATTCGCACTTATAAAAATTATCGCAATATTTTAATTCTTTCACAGCCCACACCCGCTTCGTGCGTTCAGGTGATTGACGGGGAGCAGGTTGAGTTATCTTCTGCCGAAGATGTCCGCGTGGGGGCAATTGCGTCTTTTTCTGAAACCGCGCACATCCAACTTGATGAAGCCTTCCACACGCCGCCCGCCATTCCCTTTGACGGCGAGCCGCCGCATGGCTGGTGCTATTTTTATCAAAAGGCAACGTACGCCCGTCAATTGGGAAACTGGGATGAAGTGGCGCGGTTGGGCAATGAGGCGCGTTCGCTGAACCTTTCGGCAGGCGACCCAATTGAGTGGATACCCTTCCTGCAAGCCTATTCCCACATAGACGATATTCAACGGGTGGAGGAGATTGCTCCCCTACTCGACGCTGGGACAAAATCCCAGGCGTGTAAATTCCTCAGCGTCGAGAGTCTTTCTCCCGCAACGAGGGATAAAATCAACAAGATTTTATGTTCTGTAAATCAATAAAAAATCATTTGGAGAATGAAGTTCAAAATTTTCTTGTCCAAATGGGATTTTGGTTGTATGCTTGTCGCAACCTGCCCGCCAAATTGACCGACCCAAAAGGACATATCGCCAAATCTTCGCAGTTTCCTCCTCCAAATTCGACTTTAAAACTTTTTTCTAAGTCTGAATTTAACTGTCGAATTTGGGAGAGGTGCCGAAGT
>JAIFKY010000151.1 GCA_020049345.1 Anaerolinea sp. | reverse complement strand
CTTCATAGATATACAGCAGCAAGTCAAACGCATACAACAAAAAATGCCCCGAACCGCACGCAGGATCCAACACCTTCAAATCCCGCGGGTCTTTCTTCCTTCGACTCCCCTCTCCTGTTGGTCGAGTAGGCGCGTTCTCCGCCGTATCGAGACCAGGGGCTGGGGGTGAGGTCTTCACCAAATACCTGCACACCTCTGCCAGCGTCGTCTGCCCGCCGCGCATCTCGAACCAAATGCGCCCCAGCGTATTATCCGTGAGGAACTCCACCACATAGCGCGGCGTAAAGAACTGATTGCGCACCGCCAACTCGCGGCTGTTGCGCGGCGCCTGCGATTCATCGCGCATCTTCTTGCGTTCGGTCGGGTCGTTGTAATACTGGTAGATCCAGCCGATGGTTTCATCCTGTTTCCAAATCTCGCGCCTGGCAAGGTCGGGGTCGTTCAAGAGCGCCAGCGTTTCGTTCAGTGCGATCTCGCCAGGGAAGATGTGCGAATGCGGGTGATGACGGTCGAACAGCGCGGGCAGTTCCAGCGCCAGTTCATCATACATGCCTTCGATGAACGCGCGATATGTGGCGTAGCGCGTGCCGAGCGCGCCGTTCGCCACGCGGTCAAACAGGCGAAAGCCGTCCGAATCCATGCCGCGCCGCACACACTCGATCACCAATCCGCGCTCTTCCGAAAGCCGCAAAGCCGCCAATCGGTTGAGCGTGGTAAAGCCGATCTCACGCACCAGCCGCTGGTAGGCATTCTGCGGATTCTTCGCGCTCGAAGCGTCGCTGGCGATGAAGTAATCCAGCAGGGCGCGCAGTTCTGCCGTGGCGCGTTTATCCGCCTCGGTGCGCGCCACATCCAGCCGCGTGCCATCGGGATATAGCCCGAAAGCCGATTGCAGTTGATCGCTGATATCCGCCGTCAGCCGTTCGCGGCAGGCGGCGACCATTTTGGCAAGTGCGTTGCGTGTGGGTTTATCGAAAGCCATGAGTCTATTTCACCAGCCGAACCTTTTTACCCGATTTGATCTGGGCAAGGATCTGTTCGCGCAGTTCCGACAGCCATTCATCCAATTGCTTTTCAGTTTCGATCAGATCAGACTCGTTGGATTCGCCCAACTTAATGACCGCCACCTCGTCTGAGATTTCTTCTTCCACCTTGGGGACGCGCTCGATCATATCGCGCTCGAGCCTGCCCAACAACCCAGGCAGACTCTGCACCCGAATCAGCAGCGCCTTGTACGCGCGCATGGGTGTGTCGTCGTCGGGTTTATCCTGCACGTTGGGAGTCAGGCTGCCAGCAAAATATTCCTGCTCGGCAGGTTCCAGCCTCAGCCACTCGGGGCGACTTTGTAACTGCCGCGCGGCGTCCTTCAACGCTTGCAGGTATCCGTGCCGCAAATCCACGTAGCGGTCGGTAATGCGCGCAAAAATACTTTGCAATGCGCTGCGCAGGTCGGGCAGTTGTTCATAAAAACGCGGCGCATTCAAAATGCTGTGTAATCGTTCAATCTCTTCCACAGAGATCACGTGCTGCTGCTCGCCTGGGTACAGGCTTTCCAACTCAAGCAGGTTCGCCAGTAAATCCCTTGCGCGGCGCACATCATTGTCACCGCCTTGCTGCAGGGCTTTCCACGCGGCGCGTCCCCAATTTGAATCTTCCAAAATTTCCGCGCCTGAAACGCTCAAACGGGAGGGCGCATCGCTGGCGTCGCCCGTCAAGAGCGCGTTCAATTCATCCAGCAAATCGCGGGCGCGTTCATCGCCCGAAAGCCCCAACATCTTCAAGTTGGATGGCAGGTCGCGCAGTGAATCGATCAAGCCTGGCACGCGCTTGCGCACGATCTGGCTGACGCTATCTTCCAGCGGCAGAACCTGGTCGCCGAACAACGCTTGCAAACAATTCGCGGCGCGATCCAAGGCTTCATTGGAGAGGCGCACATCGCGCACGCCCACGCCGACCTTATTGAACGACAACGTGCTTCCCACCGCCTGCGATGAGATCGCGCCTGCCGTCTTGATCTTTTCATTGTTGATGTGGAATTCCACTTCGCCCGCCACAAGCAGCGCGGCAAAGACATAACGCACCGCATCCTTCGACCATCCATACGGCGGCGACGAGAAATGATCCTGCACGATCTTGCCGCTCAACTGCGGCACGCCGCTCGTCTCGATCTTCGACCTGAATTCGCGCAGCGCCTCCGAAAGCGCGGGGTGGGTCACATCCACACGCACCGAGCCTCCCTTCTTCGCCACGAACTTCATCGGGTCGCGGTCAGCAGGCATGCGGTCAAAATGTTCCACTTCCAAAAATTTCGCCGCAAGGTTGGTATTGGGCGCCAACGGCAAAAGATGATGTTGCTTGTACACTTCATGCGCCACCTTGCTTAGCGCGGCGCGCGTGCTGGTCTCGATCGTATCGCCATCCTGCCGCACAGGCGTCGGTCGCCCACGGAAGATGAAGACGCCAGAGAGCAGGGCTTCTGTCAGCCCAGTTGCCACGCGTTCACGATTCTTTTCCGCGCGTGTGCGCTCCGAACGGGCATACTGCGCCACATCGCGCTCGGCGGTCATTTCATCAATCGTCCCTGCAATATATTCTGATTTAACAATATCGGGCAGAATATCTTCCACGCTCGTATTCTGGTTCACCAGCCACAGGATCGTGTTGATATATTCCCTGCCCTGCGCGGTCTCGCTCAACCAGTGGGTCTTCTGCTGTTCAAACATACCCGCCGAAACCGCTTCAATTTGGAAGGCAATTTCTTCCTGGTCGCCAAGCAGTAAATGCTTCCCCGCCCGCGCCACCGAGCGCACATCTTTCACGTTATCCAATCTGGTTGTTGGCTGAGAGGAAAGCACGTTTTTCTTGAGCACCTCATTGCGAATGCGCGTGATCTCGCCGCCCGAAGGAACATAGTCATTGCGTTTGCGGCTCAACACGCTCACGCCTTCGCTCAGGAATTGATACCCGCCTGTCTGCGGGTCCTCGATCAAGCCTGTGTCTTTGGTGGAAACGATCTCCAACAAAGCCTGGCGCACATCTTCCACCAGCGGCGGTTTCCCAACCTGGCTGTACAACAGCGCCGAAATATTCTCCGCCGTGCGTGGGAAATTCTCCAGCAATTGCAAAGCGGCAATTGCCTGCGCCACTTGAATGTGAATCATCTTGCCCTTGAAGACATCTTCAACCTTATCCACGCCAGCCACTACGTGCGGCAGCGTGCGGTTGATATCTGCCCGCAAAGTCTTGTAAAAATCGGAGACAATTGCCAAAGTCCCAACAGGGCGATCAGCCAACTTCGCATCGCTCGGCAGTAGGATGTGACTGGTATCCACCAACACATCCTGAATCACGCGGATGGCAGAGCGCAATCCCACGCCGCCCGTGCGCCGCGCCAATATGCGAATCAATTCCATCAACACTTCAAAGTGCTGGGGCAGGAAAGGATAAAACTTAACGAAATCCTCTGCGGTTGGATTTTCTTTATACAGGGTTGTGCCTGTCAATTTTGTGTGCTGAATCAGCGCCTGTCCGCTGTCTTTGAACAACTTCTTCAGCGCGTCTTCACCTTCGTTTTTCTTGGTGAGCAAACGGCGATACGTGATCTCTTTTACATCCCGCGCATCCAATTCAATGGGGATGGGGAAGCGGTCGCGCAGTTTGTTCAATTCGGTCGAGTTCAACGCGGCTTTTTCCACGATCTCCGCCAGCGTCTGCTGACCAGTTGCCACGATCCACACTTTGCCTTTGCCCACTTCCTTGATGGCGCGCGCCAAGCCGTCCATATTCAGGATCAATTCACTGCTGTGCGCCACGTACTGTCCCGCTTCGTCAATCAGGAAGATAATGTTATCTGTCCCAGACTTCTTGCGAATCAACTCGATGATGTCCTTTGCGAGATCATCCACGGTCTGGGTCAGGTCAAATTGCAGTTTGAGGAAAGTATCAGGATTCGGGAAATCCTGCGGCATGATTCCTGTCAGAATCTGTGAGGCACGCGAAACGCCGAGCAGCGCATCGTTGTGGATCTTTTCCCACTCATTATTGAACTTGGCTTTGTACGCCTCTTTGAATTTCTCATACAGTCCACGCTGCGTCAGCGAGAGTTCCAACTGTGCCAGTTTCTTCTCTTTGGAAAAACCGACATGCTGGAGCACTTTCCAATACAACACGTTCGTTACGGGGCTGGAGGCATTCTCCGAAAGTTGGTCCCTGCCCAAGTCCAGCATCACCACGGCAGTCGGGATTTTCTGAGCAACCGTTCCCAGCAAAGCGCGCACATCGTTGGCGCGCAAACGCTCCTTGAGCAAGTCACGGAAAGGTCGGTTGTTGACCTTGCGATTCGGGTCGAGCGAGAAGCCAAGATATTTGGTGAACGAACTTTTACCAGAGCCATAGAAACCCGAAACCCAGATTCCCACCTCGGTCACCTGCCCGCTTTGGACTCCCGTTTGATAGGCTTCCAAAAACTTGCGGAAGTTTGCCTCCACGTTATCGGTGGCTTCATATTCGTCAATTTCAGTGGCGAGGCGCTCTTCATCGTCCGCATAATAGTCAATCACTTTCTCGATACGGCGGTCAATGGGGCGGCTTTCAGAAAACAGGTCGCGAATTTTTTTCATTCAATCCCTCCTATGAGTGATGAGCGGTATCCCTGATCTTCAGGGTAAAAAGATAAGAATTTCAAACCGAATTGCCCTGTCCGTTCACCAGGGTAAAAGAATATGACGGGTGTTTGCGCTTTGTTATGCAGCACACCTTCGATCGGCTTTGTTTTTGCGTATGGGTGGAGCAACTCCACATCAGTAAGGAAAACAACCGTGCCTGCCTTTACTGCCAGCACACGGTCAACCACAGCATTGATGAAGGCGTTGTCCTGTTGCAGCACACTGGAAACCGATTCGTTGATCTGTTCGGTGGTGAACTCCTTCTCGATCTCCAGCCACTCATCCCACCTGCCCGACTGGTCAATCAATTTCCACATCACCTCAGCCAGCGAAATCGTCTCCACATCAATACCCTGCTCGTTTTTCAGTCGGGAGATCCAGCCTGGCATCATCCGCCTGACCGAGAGAATCATCCCAGGTTCGTAGACAAAATAAAACACAGAAGACCCATGCACTGGGCTTAATATGTTGGGGTCGAGCAAGCGCTTACGCAATTCCTCGAAACTTAAGTCCAACTGCTTATCTGTCGAAATAGGCATCAATCACCTCATCCATGCTTGCGTAGTTCCAGGTAATTCTCACAACCGAGCCAGCCTGCTGTACCAAAAGTCCACACATTGAGCCAACGTCGGAAAGCGCTTGTAAAATTTGTGGTCGCTTCAACCCAAACAATTGCCAGTCGGGATGGTCAATCACAGCCTGGTCGGTCAAGCCCGTGAAGTGCAGGTCGTATGCAAGATAGGCAAACATAAAACCTGAAACGCGGTAATTCACAAATGCGTATAAACCTTGCTTTTCTTCTTTGAGAAATCCAGCATCCTTCAGCGCCACAAACATGCCTTGTATTAGTCTGTTTGTGGTGTTCACAGACCACTGCTTTTCAACCATATTTTTTTGGATGGCTTCGCTAATAAAATCCTCGATATCGCTTTTCCGCAGATAAAGAGCGCCATCCTGAAATTGTGCCCAGAAACCCAATATCAAAAAATCATACAAAACCGTTTCCGCACGGGATTTGTAAAGCAGGAACAATTCATTCAGGGTTTGCCAATCTACATTTTTTCTGAGAATTTTTTGTATGCGCGCAGCAGCCTGAGTATCTGGGGAAAGAAACCAGGATCGAAACATACGCAAAACCAAATCATCTGCTCTTTGTGCAGTCTGTTTTACGAGGATTCCTTCTGTGCGTAACCGCCTAGCAAAGTCTATCGGCTCTTCATCAGTTTTCCAATTCTGGAATAATGTACGAAGTTCATCAAAGGAAGGCGCGCCTTTGGTTAATGTGCTGGTTTTATAAAATCTGGGAGTGCTGCTGCTCGGCATCAATGAGTCTCTAAAAGGAAGTATGGAAATATTTGTTCTTGTTTTTCAAATGCCCATAAATAGGCGGCAGCCATCGTCTCTGCCAGCACAGCCTTTTCATAAGGGATTTGAATAGGTCCGCTTTTGAACTCGCCTTTTTTTTCTGCGAGGTTGGATAACAGGCTGAGTAAATTTTCGCGATTATCTGATAGGTCTAAAAATTGTTTCCCCAACTCCCTGGAGTTTTCGGATAAACGCTCATCCATTTCGATTTCAAATTCATTGGGTAAACGGAATAAATGAAAAACCTCCCCTTTTCCGATACTGGAGTCGTGCAAGTCCAAAGCAGATCTCGATGCTGATCTCAAAGCCAGCGCAAAGGTGTTTCTGGGGTACAAGCGCGAAAAAAAACTCAAACCAGTTGGAGATAAAAATTCCGACTTCCACCAGTTTGCATGTCGAGCCTCTCCCAGGGTCAGTACCAGCGCCCTGACGAGTACCAAATGGTCAACCAAAGCCTGCTTGCTGTCCGTCCTTATCATCAGAAGTACATTCCGCCTTTTCTGCAAAGAGATACTTCACTATTAGCAGGTTGGATTTTACTTCAATACCGATGAAAAAATTCTGCCAATTTCCAAACGTCATCGTTTTGAACGTCATGGTTTTTGGCTCTAATTGTTCAAAAGGGCGCTGAAAAATTGGGGATAAGGGCGATTTTGGACGTAAAGGTGACGTACAAGGTATTTGAACGAAGTCAATCTTGAGACGTATAATTCAAGAAGAGCAATTATCCACAGCCAGAATTTCAATTGTTGGAAACAAATTAGGATATTCAAATGGCAAAAATCGAATTTGTCCGAC
>JAIFKY010000182.1 GCA_020049345.1 Anaerolinea sp. | reverse complement strand
CTGACGCGATTATATCAACAGTTGCCCGCGCGTCCCTGACCATCTTCCGTAAGTCATATTTGAAGCGTGACTTACATCCACACCTGAAAATGGCAGTCGATGAAGGCGGTATAATTGTGCTCATGCGTACAATCGTTTCACTTGATATCGGCGGAACCCAATTGCGCGCCGCCGTATATAAACAAGATCAGCGCGAGCCCATTGCCCAAAAAAGGATTAAAACCCAGGCCAGCGAACCCGACACCATTGGTCGGCTGTATCAACTCATTGAAGATGTTTTGCCGCCCGATGGCAGGGTGGATGCCATTGGGGCTTCATGCCCGGGTCCGGTGGACCCGCACACGGGGATTATCATGTTTACGCCCAATATCAAGGAATGGCGTGATTTCCCCTTCACTGCAAAGTTGATGAAGCATTTTGGCGTGCCCACGTATGTGGATAACGACGCCAACTTGGCGGGACTGGCTGAGTGGAAATTCGGCGCGGGACGCGGACATCACCATGTTTTATATTTAACCGTCAGCACGGGCGTGGGCGGCGGCGTGATTATCAATGACCGTCTCTTGCAGGGCTATCACGGACTTGCCGGTGAGTTGGGACATACCACCGTGCAGGTGGATGGTCCGCTCTGCGGCTGTGGAAAACGCGGGCATCTGGAGTCGTTCTCCTCTGGGACTGGGATCGAGCGCTTCGTGGCTGATCAACTCAAGGCGGGGCGGGTTTCGGTTCTTCATCCCAATAAAAAAAATTCGGCGCACGACATCTCTGTGGCGGCCCAACAAGGCGATGCGTTATCCATTGAGGCGTACCAAATTGCGGGGAAGTATTTGGGAATTGGCGTGGCAAATTTCCTGCATATCTTTGATCCATCTGTTGTTGTTTTTGGCGGCGGGGTTTCGCAAAGCGGTCCCCTGCTGTTTGATTCCTTTGAAGCCAGTTTGAAAGAGCATGTTATTCATCCGCGCTATTTGGAGGGGTTGGTGATTGCGCGGGCGGAACTGGGCGACAATTCGGGGCTGCTCGGCGCGCGCGCGCTGGCTGAGTTGAAATTGGATTTGTAATGTCATTGTGAAAGCGTTGTTCTTTTTCCCTCACTTGTTGGGGGATTATTTTTCTCTCACGTTGACTAAAAAATAAAGGAGCAAATATGATAATACCCAATTTACCCGGACCAAAAGCAAAGGCAATGATCGAACGTGACGGCAAGGTGATTTCGCCCTCGTACCCGCGTGGCTATCCGTTTGTGATGGATCATGGCAAAGGCAGTGAAGTATGGGATGTGGATGGCAATCGCTTTTTGGATTTCATGGGCGGCATTGCTGTGGTTTCAACGGGGTATTCGCACCCTAAAGTGGTGAAGGCAATTCAGGAACAGGCGGAAAAATTCATTCATATTTCATCCGATTTTTATCACGAGAACTGGATCAAACTGGCTGAGAAGTTAAATGAGATTGCGCCGTTCAAAGAGGATGCGCTTTCGTTTATGACCAACTCTGGCACCGAGGCAGTTGAGACGGCGATCAAGCTGGCGCGTTACCATACCAAACGTTCAAACTTCATCGGCTTCACGGGGGCGTTCCACGGGCGCACGATGGGCGCGGTGACATTTACCGCAAGTAAGGCAAAATATCACGGCGGGTTTTATCCGCTGATGAACGGCGTAACTCATGCGCCATTTCCCAACCCATACCGCCCGATGATATACCGACGTACAGGGGAAGATGACGGCGAGGCGGTTGTGCGTTACATTGAAACTGAAATTCTCAACCAGATCCTGCCGCCCAAAGATGTGGCTGGAATTTTGGTCGAGACCATTCAAGGCGAAGGCGGATATATTGTCCCGCCCGATGGCTTCTACCCCGCACTGCGGAAGTTGTGCGACAAGTACGGCATTCTGATGATTCTGGATGAAGTGCAATGCGGCATGGGGCGCACGGGCAAGTGGTGGGCAATCGAACATTTCGGCGTCGAACCCGATATGATTACTTCTGCGAAGGGTATTGCTTCGGGTCTGCCGCTCGGCGCGTGCATTGCGCGTAAATCTGTGATGGATTGGGCGGCTGGCACGCATGGCAACACGTACGGCGGGAATCCCATTTCGTGCGCGGCTTCGCTGGCGACGATAGATTTAATTGAAAATGGATTCATGCAGAACGCGGCGGAAGTTGGTGCGTATGCAATGGGCGCGCTGGAGGAGATGAAATCACGTCACCCCAGCATTGGCGATGTGCGCGGCAAGGGCTTGATGATTGGCGTGGAATTTGTCAAAGACCGCGAGACGAAGGAATCTGACGGTGATTTGACTGAGCGCATCGTGGAACTTGGCTACGAGCGCGGCTTGCTGATGCTTTCCTGCGGCAAGAGTGTCATCCGCATTGCGCCCCCGCTTTCGATGAGTAAGTCTGAAATGGATGAAGGCTTGAAAATTTTTGAGGAAGCATTGACGGCGGCGGAGAAGGAAGTGAGGTAAATTGAAGCAAAAAGCCTTCGAGGTGACTCGGAGGCTTTTTTTATCCCCACCAATTTTAGGGTGTGACTAAAAGAATGGGCTAGGGAGGAAATCTCTAACCACAGATTTCACAGAGATTTTTGGAGGTTTTTCTGTATCATCTCAAAAAATAGGGGTGAGTGAGACTTCGGAAGTCTGATGTGCGCCCCAAAATATTGAGAAGATACGTTTTCCTCTGTGAAAGACAAAAAATGCTACAATGCCTGAGTATGCGTTCTGACATAAAATACATCGGCATTGGCTTACTGATCGGCGGCGTGACGGCGGTGATAATCAACATGGGGGCTTTTTTAGCGGGAATTCTTCCGCTGGCTCCCACCCCCCAGGCTGTCACACAGCCTTCCCGCGCCCCTTTTACGTTGACTCCAGCGTTCACTCCAACAAGCGATCCTGCCCCGTACTTGGACCTATCCGTCAGCCCAACCCCTGATTTGGAAATTCTGTTGGCTGATCAAATTATTCAAACCCTGCCAGACTATGGCGGCGACTGGAATATCCTTATCCGTGAAGATGGCAACAAGGTTCTTTTTTCCCTGAATGCCGAGCAGAAGATTCACGTTGCTTCGATCATTAAAGTACCCATTGCCATGCTGTTCTTCAAATCAGTAGAGGAAAAAGGCATTCCGCCATCCACCTACGCGGAATATCTTTCCACCCGCGGTATTGGGCGCACCTATCAACAATTGTTAAAAGCGATGCTGGTTGATTCTGAAGAGGATGCAACAAGGACTTTGCGGGACATCATCAGGGAGTCGCAGATTGATGTTGACGCCGCCCTGCAAGCGTGGGGCGCGTTTGACACCGATATCTCCAGTCGTTACTCCACCCCACAGGACGTTGCGGCGTTATTCGAGAGTCTCTATTTTGGCACAGCCATCACCCCCGAAGGACGCCAGATCATTCTTGACTTGTTGAGTACCTACACCCCCAATGATGATACACGGTTGGGTGTGCTGCGTGCCTCCCTGCCGGCGGGTTCAAAATTTTATAACAAACGCGGCACGGTGACGGAAGGACGATTAATTGTCGGTGACGCTGCCTTGATGGCATGGGACGAGGGTGGGCGGGAAAAAGTCCATGTAATTGTTGCGCTCAGTTACGTGGGGGAACTTCCCACCACAGATGTTAAATTGGTGAAGGGGATTGAATCCATTGCGCGCCTGTTCTGGAATTTTGCCGCCCCTCCAAGCCCGTAGTTTTTTGAAACGGGCGCATTTCAAATGAGTTGAGAGAAAGCCGTGTCGCATGTTTCGTATTCCTTAAACCTTCAAACGGAACACGAAACACGCGACACATTGCAAGTTTCAACCGAAATGAAACGCGCCTTAATTATTTACATCATTGTCATTGCCGATCACAATATTGGAGCCGTTGACGTTGCCGTGGATGTTGATGGTGGTGTTGGACTGTCTGGGCTTGGCTGGTTTTTTCGGCGCAGACTGCTTGATGACCGGCGCAGAACCATCCACTGAAAGCGGCTGTGCCCTGACCTGACTTGCGCGCAGGTTGAGGCTTTTCATCAATTTGATCATGCCGCTTTCTGTGAACAAATCCACCCACTGGTAGGTTTTGATTCGGTACGGCAGTTCACATTCTTCAAGGCGGGCGGGGATTAGGAATATGCGTCCGTCTGGCATCTCCAGCGCGCGGTCGAGCGCCAGTCGAATTTCCTTTTGGACGTAGCCTTCTTTATCCACAGACTTCTGCGAGAGGCAGAGCAGGATGACATCCGAGTCATCCAACGCCTTGTTGATTTCAAGATTCCAATCCTGTCCGGGCAGGAGATTTTCAGAATCAAGCCAGGGGTCGGCTCCGCGTTGGACGAGCAGGTTATACAAATTTTGTACTTCGGCTTTATCGCTGGATGAATGGCAGAGGAAAATTTTGAGTGGTTTCATAAGGTGATCTCCCAATGGGCAAATTATACGCCAAAAGAAAAAGTATAAAATTCAGAAAGTGGCTAAGTATTTGGTTGAAATCTTTTAGACGTCCCTGCTCTTTCGGGGGCTTAGCCCCAGAAAGAGCAGGGACGGTTTTTGAAATTATTTTCGACGAATTAATAAGTCACCTTACGCAGTGTCGTTCTGAGCGGAGTGAAGAAGCTCTACAATTATCTCAGAGACCCTTCGCTGTCGCTCAGGGAATCATGGTTAGGTGCGTAAGGTGAGTTATTAAAAAAACAAGGCGGTTTGGTTGAGAACCAGACCGCCTTGTTCATTCAAAAAACTGTTACCGTTCTTTATCTTGCGTGCTTGTTTTCTCCGCTTCAACGGTCATAAGAATTGCGCGGACTGCCACACGCGAGGCGTAGGTGTTGTCGGCTTCGTTGTATCCCAGACAGGTGATCAAGGTGACCCAGGCTTTATCTTCGTCTTTGAGGACGGAGGTATCGTTCGGCTTGACCTGTTTGTTCTCGCGGACTTCGTAGATGTATTTCTGTCCGTAGGCGTGGATGATGATCTTATCGCCATACGCCAATTTGTTGACATCCACGAAGGGACCTGGTTCGCCGTTTGGCAGGTACACATGACCGGTGATGGCGCTGTTGCCGGCCAGGGTTGGGTAGGCGGTGCCTTGCAGCCAGCCAGCCTGCTCCCACAGCCAGGAAACATCCCATGAGCCGTCATCCGCTTGCGGAATGCCTGCGATGCTGGTGTTAATGCCCAGCCGTGGAATTTCGAGCCAAACATCGCCAGTTGCAAAGTAGGCTTTGTCGGCGGGCTGTTCTGGCAGGATGGTTACAACGCCGGGTGCGAAGCCTGTGGAGGGCAGTCTTTCGGCTCTGCGTCTTTCTCTGCCGTTCAAGCCGCCTGCTTCTTCTTGCCGTACCCAAATTGCCTGACTGCTTGCCACTACCACTTCATTTGCGGCGTAGGTGTTGTTTCCATCCAGATCGGTATCGATGGTCGCCTGGTTGTAGACCGCATTGAGACCTGAAGGCACATTGACGTGGAAGACGATGTTTAGTTCATTGACAGCCGTTGCCGCTGTGGTATGCCCAAAGTCTGCTCCAAGCGTGCCTTCCCAGATGATGCGTCCAAGCGGATTTGCGGCGGTTGGGCCTTCGTAGTAACACAGGGTTGTGGTGGTGGCGGCAGAAGGCGAAGTACAAGTTACGCCAACGTTGGTCGAGCCTGCTGGCGCGGTTCCGGGCACAGCGTAGCCGCTTGCCGGTCCAAAGATCGCGTAGGTGGTTCCAGTCGGGATGGGATCGCTGACTCTGGCATTGACTGCGGCAATGTTGGTGCTGTTGATCCAGGTCATTGTCCACTGCAACAGAGGCAGACCAGCGTCGTTGAAGACTTTGAAGCCAATTGGCGGGTCGAAGATGCCAGGTCCGAAGTCCACAGGTGTCGGGACGTTGTTGTTCGTCGGGTCTTTATCGCCATCCGGGTCGGGATTGGTTCCGTTTTGCGAGCGGTCTGTTACAGTCGCTCCGCCGAATGGATTTTTTCCGCTGGCAATGGCGGTGTTTTGGAAGGGTCCCGAAGCGTACGGGACGACATTGACGGTCAGCCTGATGGTTCCGCTTGCGCCGATTGCCAGTGAGTTGACGCCGGTAAGCAGGTTGCCTGTGCCGTTGTAGGCAGTGTTGACCGTCAGCGGGGTTGCTCCGGTGGATACGGCTGAGACAAACGTGGCGGTGGTGGGGGCGGTAAATGTGGCGGCGAGGTTTTCGGTGATGTTTACGCCATCCAACGGGGTGTCGCCCATGTTCTGTACCAAAATATCGTAAACAACCTGATAGGTTCCGGGCGATACTTCGACACTGCTGATTAGGTTCTTGGCGATGCCGATACGCGGGTCGTGTTTGTCCTGCTTGAAGACGCCAAAGTCTACCGTGGGGTTGGATGTGGCGCCGACGGAGTTAGTGACCGTGTTTTTTGGAGCGCCAGCGATGGTACCGCCTACGCCTTGTCCGGGAGTCATGGTGACGGGTAGCGATTGGATATAGCCGCCAGCGCCGAGCGTGCCGTTCACTTCACTGCCATTGTCGTCAGAGTCGGTGTTGCCGTCAGGATCGGGGGCAGGTTCGTTTATGCCCATTACAACGGGATAGGCTATTGAGCCGGTTCCCGTGCTGGAGACATACATTTCGAGTGTGCCAACCGAGCCGGGTCCAAAGAATGGGGCGCGGCGGTAGTCGCTGACCATGCCGGTTTCAGAGATGGTGGAGAAGCCGTTTGTGCGAAGCGCCACGCCGAAGTCCATCCTGCCGATGCTGGCCAGGGGATTTGACTCAAGCCTGACCAAGCTGCTGGGGACGAAGCCAAAATCTACGGTCATGTTGGCGCGGTTGTCGGGTTGCGCGCCTTGCGAGCCGC
>JAIFKY010000220.1 GCA_020049345.1 Anaerolinea sp. | reverse complement strand
ACGCGCTCAAAAGGTTGTCCATGCGGGATTGGGCGGTAGCGGCAAGCCAGCGCAGGGTACCAACTTTGTCCATGCCCATTTGTCCACTTTGAATGACAATGTCGCCACTGTCAATGAAGGGCTGGATGACGGACATGGCGCCATCATAGAAATAGAAGGCGTTGGTGTCGTCAGGTGATCCGCCGAAGAGTTCGACGTTGAAGGGACCAACGCCAGCGGGGGCTTTTTCGCCGGGTTTCAGTCCGAGGCCTTCAAGAAGCTGAGTTCCTTGAATAACGCCGACGCCGAAATTGTCGAAGGTGGCGTAGTAATCAACATTGGCGGTCTTGGTGATCAAGCGGTCGTAAGAAATTACAATGGCGCCGCTGTCATGAGCCTTCTGGAGAACGTCAGAGAGGGTTGTGCCGTCGATAGAGGCAATCACGAGGACGTCAGCGCCCTTGGTGACCATGTTTTCGATCTGGGCAAGCTGGTTGGGGATGTCATTGTCGGCAAATTGCAGGTCTGTTTCGTAACCCATAGCCTCAAATTCTTTAACCATGCTTTCGCCGTCAGAGATCCAGCGGGTGGAACTCTTGGTTGGCATGGAGATACCGACCAGTTTCTTATCGCTAGCAGAAGCGCCGCAAGCGGAAAGTACAAGGCTAGCCAGCATCAACACTGCTAGAAGGTTGTAAAACAATTTCTTGGACATTTTTTTCTTCTCCATAAATTATTAATAGACATACAATATTATATTGGCGTACTAATTGGGCAATAACAGATGTGTCCTCTTGCCCGGGGGTGTGTACCTCACGCCAAGTTATTGGTACGCACTTTTCAGGTATTCGTTTTTTTTAGCCCCTTTTTGCCTCACCTCCTTTTTGATTCCGTTTCCATTCTTTTGTCAAAAGACATAAATAACATAAATGGCAGGGTAAATAGCATTAAACTTATTTTGTACTTTCACGTACAACAAGGGTTGGTTGTATAAACCTTGATTGTGCGATCACAGATTGATTCCCCTGCCGCGCCTGGATCATTTCCACTACATTTTGGACTGCCTGCTCTCCAAGCAACTGAAGGTCTTGAGAAATCGTTGTTAGTGAAGGACAAAAATAGGCTGCTTCGGGAATACCATCAAAGCCGATCACAGCCAATTGTTTGGGAATATTAATACCACGCCGTGAGGCTTCACGCAATACGCTCAGCGCCATTTGATCATTGGCTACAAAGACTGCATCCATATCAGGAAATGAATTAAGCAACTGAATAAATGCCTGTTCCCCGCTGACAGGCGACCAGTTGCCTTCAGCGCACTGCTCCGCTGAAGTTTTTATTCCCGCCGCGTTTAGCGTTTCCTGCCAGCCGCGTTTGCGCTCATCTGCTTCCCACCAGCCCTGCGGGCCCGAAATATGTCCGATATTTCTTCGCCCACAATCCAATAGGTGTTGTGTTGCCAAAACTCCGCCCTGGAAGTTATTGGTCGCAACGCTGGGGATGCCGTCTCGCGGCTGCATGGCAAGGAATAAGACCGGCACAGGAATATTCTTCAATCGCTCGTCTACCCAGGCGTGGTTGTCTCTAATTTCAGGCACAGCCCAGAGTATTCCGTCCACTTGGCGGGCGAGCAAAGAATCAATTACATCATCAATTCTATTGATGTTGAAATTGTCGAGTTCTTTCATTAAAAGCATGTAGCCAAGTTCGTCTGCTTTATCGGCGATGCCGTTGAGCGTGCGTGATGGCCCGATGTATTTTAAATCAAATGTGACGATGCCGAGTGTGTAACTGCGTTGTTGGCTTAAACTGCGCGCCAGAGTGCTGGGGCGGTAGCCTAACTCTTCAACCACTTTTTCCACCCGTTGACGAGTTTCCCCCGAAACATAGGAAAACTTGTTCATCACACGCGAAACGGTCTGCGTTGAGACGCCAGCGGCTTGCGCTACATCTTTGATTGTGATTCGTTTTCTTCTGTCTGCTAAGACCAAGGTATTATCCTTATGGCACATTTATGTTATCGCTAACATGTTATCGATAACATAATATCAAAAACGAACGTCAGAGTCAAGAGGAAGTTTTACACTTGTTATTAGTGCCTTTAGTTATGGTGTCGTATTTCCCCTGACGTAAACACCTAATTCGGACAAGCCGATACTAAAAAGATTTCATCACGAAGTACACAGAGTTCACCGAAAAAACCATTAAGAGACCGTTTAATAACTTAACCACGAAGTTACAAAGTCACAAAGCCACAAAGTTTTTCTCTTCGAGTCTTTGAGACTTCGCGCCTTTGTGGTCAAAAAGCAGGCTTATTATACAGTCTCTAAAAATTCTACATTGTGCCGAACATAATTTTGGGGCGGTATTGCAATGCCTCTGCCAAATGCGCGGACTGGATATTTTCACTCCCTGCCAAATCGGCAATTGTCCGCGCTAATTTCAAAATACGATGATAAGCCCGCGCAGATAAATTAAGTTGCGTCATTGCCGCTCGCATCAGGCTTTGACCTTCATCCTGCAACTGACAAAATTGCCTGATCTCGCCAATCCGCATGTCGGCGTTGCAAACAATATCCGCTGATTTGCCGTTTGCTGAATTGCTGAATCGCTGATTCTGAATCCCTCTTGCGGCTTGCACGCGGGCGCGGATCGACTCGCTGGTTTCGCTGACTCGGTTGCTGCTCAACTTTTCATAATCCACGCGCGGCACTTCGATGTGAATATCGATGCGGTCGAGCAGGGGACCCGAAATGCGCTTTTGATATTTTGTCACCACCATCGGCGCACAGGTACAGGGTTTGAGCGAGTCGCCGTAATATCCGCATGGGCAGGGATTCATGGCGGCAATCAACTGGAAATTTGCTGAAAACGTGAGCGAGCCTTTGGCGCGGCTGATGGTGACGACCTTGTCCTCCATCGGCTGGCGCATCACTTCGAGGACACGCGTGCCGAATTCGGGAAATTCATCGAGGAAGAGAACGCCGCGATGCGCGAGGGAAATTTCTCCGGGCTTGGGAATATTTCCGCCGCCGACCAGTCCCGCATGGGATATGGTGTGATGCGGC
This sequence comes from Anaerolinea sp., assembly GCA_020049345.1. Lineage (GTDB taxonomy): Bacteria > Chloroflexota > Anaerolineae > Anaerolineales > Villigracilaceae > Villigracilis. Next base: position 3,799 of record JAIFKY010000220.1, on the reverse strand, counting down.
GCGCGGAACGGGCGATGACGCACGAGCGGAGTCCCCGCTGGAAGTTGATCTGCCACCGAGTAGATTCGGGTCACATCCAAAGATTCTTCGATGCTCATTTCAGGCAGGATGCCGGGCAGGGCGCGTGCAAGTAAAGTTTTTCCCGCGCCAGGGGAGCCGACCATCAAAACATTATGCCCGCCAGCCGCAGCAACTTCGAGCGCGCGTTTGACGTGTTCCTGTCCTTTGACTTCTGAAAAATCTGTGGGGGTGAATAACGGTTCGGTTGAATCTGCCGAGGGGAGATAAGGCTCGATGGTTTGCCGACCCGCCAAATGGTCGTAGAGATCCGCAAGCGACTTGACCGGGATAATCTCCAGGTCTGGGATCAAAGCCGCTTCGGGCGCATCCACTTCGGGGACGAACATCCGCTTGAATCCGTTGGCGCGGGCGGCGGCTGCCATCGGCAAGACTCCGCGCGTGTGGCGCACAATCCCATCCAGTGAAAGTTCGCCGATGACCAGTGTGCCTTCGATGGAGTCATGTGGAAGAAAGCCCGCGAGGACGATTACGCCGAGCGCGATGGGCAGGTCATACGCGGGACCTTCCTTGCGGACGGAGGCGGGCGCTAAATTGACAACGATGCGGTGACGGGGGAAATGCAAGCCCGCGTTCTTGACTGCGGTTTGCACACGCTCGCGGCTTTCCTGCACGGCGGTGTCGGGCAGACCCACGATGGTCATGCCGGGCAAGCCGTTGGTGTAATCCACTTCGACTTCGATGATGACGCCGTCCAGTCCCACAACGGCGCAGGAGTAAATGCGAGATAGCATGGGGTTATTTTAGCATACTGATTTCAAACCACCCAAAACGTCTCGACCTTTCCCCTGCCTTTGACGGGGATGACGCCGCGCCTGCGGCATGGAATGTGCGCCCTGATTTGTTCGTACGTCTCGCGGGTAATGTGGATCTTGCCGGGTTGTCCGTGGCTTTCCATACGGCTGGCAAGGTTCACCGTATCTCCCCACAGGTCGTAGATGAATTTGTCCCTGCCGATGACTCCTGCCACCACTTCGCCGCTGGCAATGCCAATGCGGAATTGTAGATGGTGTCCGTGAAAGGTGTTTTGTTTTGCATAGCGCAGCATTTCGAGCGCGGCAAAGTTTAGGGCGCGGGCATGGTCTTCGCGCGGAGCGGGAACGCCAGCCGCAGCCATGTAACAATCGCCAATTGTTTTTATTTTTTCGAGATTATATTTGCGGAAGATGGTATCGAAGGCGATGAATACCTCGTTGAGCATGTCTACTACTTCGCCCGCCTCCATTGAAGCCGCAAGCGGGGTAAAGCCAACGATGTCGGCAAACATCACGCTGGTCTGAGGGTGATGCTCGGCGATGTGGCGCGGTTTGGCTTTGAGTTTTTCGGCTATTTCACGCGGCAAGATATTTAATAAAAGCGACTCGGAGCGCGCCTTGTACATCTCCTTTTGAAAGATGAAATAATAGGCGGTGATAAACGTGATGATGAACGCGCTGCCCAAATTCATTACAAATGAAACGCGGATGAAAAATTCGGGCAAAGGCTGTTGAAACGCAATCCAATTTTGAACCGTGCCGCTGCCAACAATGATTGTGAGAAACGCCAGAAACCAGCCCATTGCCCGCCGCTGGGTTTCGAGAATCATCGCCGCAAACGGAGTCAGCGCCGACCAGAGAATGACTAGCCCCGAATTGACAAATCCGCCGAGGATAATGGTTAGCGCGACGGGCATCAACAGGGTTTGAGCCAGCGCAAAAGTGCGAAAGGCATCGTAGCGTTTGGTTCGGATGTAATAAAATAAACCGACCATTAAAAGCAATGAGGCGCATATTGGAACAATCGCCGCCACCCGAAGCCCCAAAATAAAATATCCAAAACCCCAGATCATGCCGGTGGGGATAAATAAAAACGCCGCACCCGCAATCAGCGTTTTATTCAGGCGGGTTTGCTCGTCATCTTTGGGGTCGCTCCCAAGGCTTGCAACTTGCTCTACCAATTGCAAAATTTGGCGTAATAGAAAATGCTTTACTTTAGAAATAAAAGGATATTCCAAGTTTACTTTTTTCCATGAGCATGGCGCTCGCGCAATTCTGTAACATGCTTCCCGCCAGATTGGGCAACGTCCAAACCGGCGTCTGCGGCGCGGCGTCCAATTTTCAGCCAGTTTAAGGCGCTCATCCGCATGGCGGAAATAAACAGATCAGAAATTTTGTATAAGCAGTTTGTGCAAAACTTAATTGGCAAAAGAAACATTTTTTTCAACACGGCAAATCCTTCAGGGCTGGGATACGTTCACAAAGTTAGATACAAAAAAAAAGAAAAAGTGACAATCTCCACTATAATGCCCTGCATGAAAGATCAAAAACAGCCCTTCTGGACTCGCGACTCATCCATCCTGCTCGGCGGATTCTTCGTCACCATTTTTCTCATCGTCTACATCTGGTGGCCGCTGGCAGAGGAATATCTCGCCTACGTGGATTGGAACGGCGCATGGTGGCTGTACATGGATTGGCTGCTGCTTGGCGTTTTCCTGTTCATGTCGATCACCATCGTGGCGCGTGCCAACCTCAAAACCGATTTGCTGATCGTCTTCGTTGGCATTTGCGGCGGGCTGGCGATTGAGTCATGGGGCACGCAAACCAACCTCTGGCATTATTACACCGCCGAACGTCCGCCGCTGTGGATCATCCCCGCCTGGCCCATTGCGAGTTTATCCATTGACCGTATTTCAAGATTTCTAAATTGGAGTTTGAATTCTGCATTCCGCACTCTGAATTCTGCATTCAAATTTTTCTACTGGATTACCTTCGCCGCCTTCCTCATCCTGATGCTGATCTTCGTTTCCCCGACATTCGACAAATCCTATACATGGCTCTCGCTGGCGTTGTGCGTTCTGCTCATCGTCACGCCCACCGATCACCGCTTCGCCCTGCTGACATTTATTGCGGGCGCGGGTCTGGGCTACTTCCTTGAGTTGTGGGGTACCACCCGCGAATGTTGGACCTATTACACCCTGCAAACTCCGCCGCTGTTCGCAGTCCTCGCGCATGGCATGGCGGCAGTCGCATTTTGGCGGACGGGATTATTGGTGAAGTTGGTGATAAAGATCCCGTAGGTCATGCTTGCAGCGTGACAGTCCAATTGGAAACCCGACTCACAAAATAAAAATAGTCACGTTGAAAACGTGACCAACAAAAAAACAGCGCGGACATCATGTCCGCGCTGTTTTTTTGAATTGCGAAAAAATTAGTCGAGCAGGTTGGCAGGAATGTTGCCGCCGTTCTTGGCGATCTGCTTCAAAACTTCCTTGTGCAACCAGACGTTCATTTTGGCTGAGTCGCCCATCAGGTCGGCGGGGCAACCGAGTTCGGTCGCCAATTCATTGCGGGCTTCGCGGCTGCTGTCAATGTCGAGCAGTTTGAGCAAATCTACAATGGAGACTTTCCAGTCGAGGTTCTTTCCAAGGGAAAGTTCTTCCAGGTGTTTGACCACGTCCACTTCTGAAACGGCTATCGGTGTGACCACCACTGGCTTGGCTGTGGGCAGGCTTGACAGAGGATCAAATTGAGCAACATCATCCTTCGCTTTTTCAACGGCGGCTGGTTTTACGGGCGCTGCAACGACAGGTTTGGCTGTGGCAACAGGCTTGGCAGGGGCGGCAACGGCGGGGGCGGCAGGCGCGGCGGGTGCTGCGGCGGCGGGTTTAGCTTCCTCTTCGCCCTTCTTGAGACCAAGTTTTTCGAGAATATTGCTGAAGAATCCCATGATATGTTTTCCTTTT
>JAIFKY010000292.1 GCA_020049345.1 Anaerolinea sp. | reverse complement strand
CAATATCTTTCGGGCGGATGAGCAGCGTCTCGCCATCATTTGGCGTGTCGAAAAACCCGCCGTCAGAGTCGCTGAATTTTTCGATCATCTCGTCCGCCAATTTCACCGCAGATGTGAACCAGCGATTGTTGAAATCAGTCTGGTACAGCTCAAGCAATCCCAAAATCAACGCCGCGTAATCTTCGAGGAATACTGCGTCAGTGGTTGTCCCATCGCGCCACGCGCGGCGCAATCGTCCATCAGGGCGCAGCGCGGTCAGTAAAAATTCTGCGTTGCGGGTAGCCGCGGCATGATATATGTCATTGCAAGGGCGTACTTGTTCTTTGCCCGAAGCAATCCCCAAGGGTGTGACATCATCATCCAGTACTCTCGCCGCCTCGGCAAACGCCGCCAGCATCAGACCATTCCATGCAGTAATAACTTTGTCGTCAGTTGTGGGGCGAACGCGTTGTGCGCGGACAGCCAAAAGCCTGGAGTGAGATTCAGCCAGTTTGGCAGAAACAGCCCCAGGGTCGAGGCGGAAGCGAGCCGCCAGCGTGGAATCATCCAAAGTCCGCTGCAAAACCGTTTTCCCTTCCCAATTTCCGCCAGCGGTGATTCCGTACGCCGCTTCGAAAAAATCTGAATCATCTTGCAGCGTTTCACGAATTTCAGTCAGAGACCAAACATAGAACTTGCCTTCCACGCCTTCCGAGTCGGCATCGAGTGAGGAATAAAACCCGCCTTGTTTATGAGTCATTTCGCGTTGAATAAAATCGAGCGTTTCTTCGATGATGCGTTTGAAAGCGGGTTCTTTCGTCACCTGCCAGGCGCGCAAATAAGCGCGGACAAGCAGCGCGTTGTCGTAGAGCATTTTTTCAAAATGCGGCACGCGCCAAAAGTTATCGGTGCTGTAGCGCGAGAAGCCGCCGCCGACCACGTCATACATCCCGCCGCGACACATGGCTTGCAGGCAGTGGGTGATAAGTTTGTGATGTTCGGGCTGGTGCGTGAGCGCCGCATGTTGCAGGTAAAATTCCAGCGCCATGGCTTGCGGAAACTTGGGCGCAGAACCCCAACCGCCGTAGCCCCAGTCATACGAATCCGCCATGGATTTTGCGATGGCATCGAAATGCTCGCTTACCAGCAGGTCGCCGTTTTGGTTTTTGTTTTGGTGTTGCAGGTGATCAATGACCTGAGTGCAAACTTTTTCGATCTCGCCTCTTTCATTTTCCCATGCGTTTGCAAGACCTGAAAGTACATCTTTGAAGGCGGGCATGTTGTAACGTCGCACAGGCGGAAAGTATGTGCCAGCATAAAACGGCTTTAGGTCAGGCGCAAGAAAAACAGACATGGGCCAGCCGCCCGATCCCGTCATGGCGACGACGGTTTGCATGTAAATTCCGTCAATGTCGGGGCGCTCCTCGCGGTCAACTTTGATGTTGATGAAATGCTCGTTCATGAAGGCGGCGATTTCGGGGTTTTCAAAAGACTCATGCGCCATCACGTGACACCAATGACATGCTGCGTATCCTATGCTGAGAAAGATGGGCTTGTCTTCTACGCGGGCTTTTACCAGGGCTTCTTCGCCCCAGGGATACCAATTAACGGGGTTTTGGGCGTGTTGGAGCAGGTAGGGGGAAGTGGATTTTGAGAGGTGGTTCATGATCGAAAATTATACTTTATGGGGGATTAACATTTGATGCGGAATAACTATAATTTACAAGGTGATAGTCATTTACGCGAAGTGAGTGGCTGTCACCTTGTAAAAATTTTATCCCAAAGGAGAACTTTAGAAATGAAAAAATACAGCGTTTACCTTGCAATCTTCGCCCTTGTTCTTGCCTCGCTTGCCTGTCAGACCGTGATGGGCGGGGGCGATACTTTCGAGGCGCCGCAAATTCCCGAAGTGCCCCAAACGGGCGGCGGCGATGAAATCGAGATTCCCACAATCCCGCCTGTCGCCACAGATGAAAGCGGCAGTGTTACGATTGGCGGAGAATCTGAATTCCCGGTAACCAGTGACGCCTTCAATGTGGTTAGCGCGTCTGAGATGGTCACATTCCAAACCAAGATGAGCACGGACGACGTGTTGAAATTTTATCGCGATCAATTTACCGGTCAGGGCTATGAAGAAGACACCTCCATGGCGATTACGTTTGGCAAAACGTTTACTTTGGCATTCACTGGTCACGTAAGCGGCAAAGTCATCTATGTCGTCGGCGCTGATGCGGGCGACGGTTCGCTCTATGTCACAATTACGTTAGGCTAGGCTTCAATAAAAAAGGAGTTGTTGATGAAAAAGTACAGTATCCTGTTTGTGATTTTTTCCCTCGTCTTTGCTTCGCTTGCCTGTCAAACTTTATCAGGCGGCAATAGCGGCGCACCCGAACTTTCCCCTCCCAGTGACAATGGTGGCGGAGAATCCCAGCCTGAGCAAAATAACAACAACAGCGGCGGCGGGGCATCTAATGCCACGAGTGAATTTCTCCTGCCCGATAGCGCCACGAACATTCAATCCATGAACGGTTCGACCAACTTCCAGGCTAAGATGACTTTGGATGAAGCAATGAAATTCTATATCGAAACCTTTACCCAAAGCGGCTACACCGAGCGGGCGATTTTAACCGTGACTTCTGAAACCACCTTCAGCATGGTTTTCGACGGACACGAAAGCGGAAAAGCCATCGTCATTCAAGGCGTTGACCTGGGCGACGGCACGGTGAATATCAATATCCGCCTGGAAGATGTTTAGCCCTGAACAGACAAATTAATCCCCAAATGGTTGTACAATTCCCGCCCCCTGCTCACCTTTGAGTCATTTTTGGTTTTTTGGTATAACCATACTGAGCGCCAGTCGGTGGGCAGCAGCCCTGTCTGATCTGTAAAGATACAGGTAACCAAACTAATTAAGGAGCGTACCATGGATGTAGTTTTGAATTGGAAAGGCAAGATGGCTTTTGAAGGCGTAAGTGATTCTGGATTTACGCAGCGAATGGATACCGACGCGGCTGGCGGCGAGAACACCGCCGCGCGCCCAATGGAATTTATTGCCCTCGGTCTTGCCGGCTGTACCGCCATGGATGTCATCTCCATTTTACAGAAGAAAAAGCAGCCTATGACCGATTTTCAGGTGCAAGTCCACGCTCAACGGGCAGATGAACACCCAAAGGTATTCACTGGCGCGGTAATCGAGTACCTTGTCACCGGCAAGGATGTGGATGAATCTTCACTGTTGCGTGCCATTGAGCTTTCAGCAGAGAAATATTGTCCTGCCCAGGCGATGCTTGGCAAAGTCTTCCCCATGCAGTTGATTTATAAGATATTGGATGAAGATGGCAAAACGCTGGTCAAGCAGGGTGAGTACAAGGCAAAACAGGCGGGTGGATAATAATAAAAAATTATATTTACATTTCAACACATAAAAAGACGGATGGGAGTTTACCCATCCGTCAAAAGTTCTCTATGTTTGGGAAGGAGCGATCAAGCAACCCTCATATCGTTTGGGGAACGTCTGGTTCTAAAAAAAACAACTTGACCAGGTTAGTGCGTCTCGACCTTCCCATTTTTATGTGCTTCAGGCGGAGTATCTATCGCAACCTCCTTTTGCAACTCTAATATTGCTTTGGGAATATCTGATTATTAAGGGCAATTTCAAATCAGATCAGGGACTACGATCTTCCCTTGGTGCCAGTTTTAGGTGGTATATGTAGTGCTACCTCCTTTTTGTTTCTGCTTTCAGCATACAACAAAAGAAGGCTCGTTACATTAAAATTTCCTTTTAGTTTTGAAAGAAGTCGCATAGTTTAATTGTTCCTTCGAGCAAGCCAATATTTGATTTCTTTGTGAATTGGATAGAGCGGAAGCCAATTGGCTCCATAACTTTTCCCTGCAAATTGGGTCATGAGCTGGCGCGCATACTGCAAATTTTTACGTTCCATATTTAAGGGCAGGGATAAAATTTCCTCCTGCAATGGGACTAAATTTTTTCCTGTAATTTTTTTTAGCACACGCAATTGATATTGCCATGCGTCCAACTCGCCGTAAATGGAAAGCGCGGTAAGCCAGCCCTGCTGCAAATGCCTCACCTCATGAATCAGCAGCGCCCAGGCATTTGGGCTTAAGAGCGACGATTCATGCGTGTAATGCGCCGAGTTGAGATAAGCAGCTTTTGTGGGAGTCCAAAAAGCGCCCACACTTTTTCGCGCGTGCCTCATGCCGATATTCGTTTTATGCGCGCGGATATAAGCCACCGCTTCCCGCCCCTCACTGGAACTGCCAGCTACTGCCTCGAGGAATTTTTCTCGCCATTCAGAAGTCATGCTTTATTTTAACCCACTCGCTGTAATCCATCCCTTTTGAAGGCTGGCAATTTATGATAGTTCCTGATAGCGCAATGCGGTAGAATTCACGGTATGAGAAAAGTAGCCATCCTCGGAATTGGTCAAATAAAAGTAGGGGAGCATTGGGAGAAATCCCTGCGCGAGATTGGGGGCGATGCCGCTTTTGCCGCCATGCAGGACGCAGGTATCGAAAAAGTCGATTCTCTTTTCGTGGGCAACATGCTTTCCCCCCTTGTCAGCGGGCAGAACCAACTTGGCGCATTTTTTGCAGATTGGATTGGGCTGTGGAAACAGGAAGCGGTAAAGATCGAAGCCGCCTGCGGATCGGGAGCGGCGGCGTTCCGCTCTGCGCTGACGGCTGTTGCCTCCGGCGACAGCGAATCAGCGCTGGTGGTGGGTGTCGAAAAAATGACAGACAAAGCCGGGCGCGATGTGACCGCCGCACTGGCAACCGCCGCCGATGCAGATTACGAAGTCGAGCAGGGCATCTCATTCGTGGGCATCAATGCGCTGGTCATGCGCCGCTATATGTACGAGTTTGGCTGGAAGCATGAAGACTTTGCGCCCTTTTCCATTAATTCACATGCAAATGCCATGCACAATCCGTATGCGCGCTTGCGCGAAAAAATTTCAACCGAGAAATTTGAGAAATCATCCATGGTTGCCACGCCGATCAACCTGCTGGATGCCTCTCCCATTGGAGATGGCGCGGCGGCGATAGTCATTGTTCCTGCCGAGAAAGTGGCGCGACAGCCGCGTATTGTTGTCGCCGCCTCTGCGGCTGCGACAGATACCATCGCAGTCCACTCTCGAAAAGACCCCATGTTCCTACAGGCGGCATACCTCTCTTCAAAACGCGCTTATGAGATGGCAGGCTTGACCCCCGCAGATATTGATGTGTTCGAATTGCACGATGCCTTTTCCATCATGGCGGCGCTTTCATTGGAAGCCAGCGGGTTTGCAGAAAAAGGACAAGGCGTCAGACTCGCTCTCGATAACGAGATCAGCATCGGGGGCAGAATCCCAGTTTGTACCCGTGGCGGATTAAAAGCCCGCGGGCACCCCGTCGGCGCAACGGGCGTCTATCAACTTGTTGAGGTTGTCCAGCAGTTGCGCGGCGAATGTGGCAAGACCCAGGTGGACGGCGCGCAGATTGGCATGGCGCAAAACATCGGCGGCTCAGGCGCGACCATTCTGACGCATATTTTAAGGAATGATTTCAACCCTGCTTGATTCTTGTCCATTTTCGTTATATACTGAGTTATCTTATCAGTAGTGTAAGGAGGCATTCATGGATACGGAACGGCGACAATTATCGCGGCGGCGTTTTTCATATTACATGTGCGTTTTGGAGGAGGCGACCGGAAAATTGGTTGGTCATTTTTCCGATATTAGCACCAGCGGTTTTAAGCTGGATAGCATCAAGCCTGTGCCGGTTAACTCGGACTTCCGTCTGCGCGTTGAACAAACTGGCGCCATTTCCAACAAGAGCTATATCACCTTTACCGCCCGCGCAAGGTGGTGCAATGTGGATGTCTTTGATCCCAACATTTTTAATGTCGGTTTTCAGATTACAGATATGACGCCCGGCGATTATGATGTCTTTACGAAAATGTTTTCCGCCTATGGCGTGCAAGGCTATTCATAGCAGGTAATTCCAATTACTCGTTGGGATAAATTGGTATATGCAAAAAGCCCCGTCTAGACGGGGCTTTTTTTGCTGACGGAAATATTACACTGAATAAAAACCCTTTGCGGCAAAACCGTGTAAAATTCATCCATGAAAAAATTCCTTCGTTGGCTTATTCACTCTGTGCTGAAAATTATTACAAAAATAGATGTTACCGGGTATGAAAATTTGCCGGGGGAAAATGGGTTTGTCATTGCGGTAAATCATCTGGGCATTTTGGATGCGCCGATGGCATATTATTCGCTGGATAACTGGAATCTTTTTATCCCCGTTGCTGAAAAGTGGGAGGAAAACCCGTTTTTGAGGTGGCTTGGTAAACATCTTAATTTTATTTTCATTGACCGTTTCAAGCCTGACCTGAAAGCCATGCGCGAAATGATTAAGCGGATGGGGGAGGGGCAAACGCTGGTGATTGCCCCCGAAGGCACGCGCGCGCGTGATGAAAAAATGGCGCAAGGGAAACCCGGTGTTGCTTATCTTGCGTCCAAAATGGGCTGGCAGATTGTGCCGGTGGCGATCTCTGGCACGGAAGACCGACTCTTCTTTGGGAACCTCAAACATTTCCGCCGCACCCCCATAAAAATTGTTGCAGGAAAACCCTTTACGCTTCCACCGTTTCCGCGTGAAAATCGCGAAGAGGTGTTGCAGGAATATGCCGATGAGATCATGTGCAGGATTGCTGTCATGCTTCCAGGGCGCAATCGCGGATATTATGCTGAACATCCGCGATTGAAGGAATTACTTGCCCGGATTAATTAACTTCAAAGAGACCAAATGATTGTGAAACCATGAAATATAAAACCTTACGCTCGATGATACGTTTTGTGATGAATATCATTGCCGATGTGGAATTGG
>JAIFKY010000131.1 GCA_020049345.1 Anaerolinea sp. | reverse complement strand
ACAACATCCGTGGAGATGGATGCAAACGGCACATCCTCAGGCGGATCGAACATACCGAGTTTGAAACGTGTGCCAAGCGTGCGTTCGAGGGCGCGATCCACATCCGCCTCGTTGATCAGTCCGCGCGCAATTGCTTCGGGAGTCTCGCTAAAAACGTGATCGCATCCGTGATGCAAAGCCAGAGCGACGGTTTCCGCCGCATCCTTCGTGACCTTGTGGTTGAGATGAAAATCTGACAGCGCCCAGCAGTCCGAGACAAAGTGCCCCTGAAAACCCCATTCCCCGCGCAGGATGTCTTCGATGAGGAGTTGACTCGCACAGCAGACTTCATCCAGCGTGCGGTTGTACGCGCCCATCACCGATTCAACTTTCGCCTCGGTGACCAATTTTTTGAAAGCAGGCAGGTAGGTGTCGTACAACTCGCGTTTTGTCACAATGGCGTTGAAAGTGTGACGATCCTTCTCGGGTCCCGAATGGACTGCGAAATGCTTGGCACATGCGGCTGTTTTAAGATATTTGGGATCATCGCCCTGCAAGCCCTTCACAAACTCGGAAGCCATTTCCCCCGTAAAGAATGGGTCTTCGCCCCATGTCTCCTGTCCACGTCCCCAACGCGGATCGCGGAAAATATTCACATTCGGCGACCAGAAAGTGATGCCCTGATATAAATCTGTATATCCGTTGCGACGCAGCGCGGCATGATATTTCGCACGTCCCTCATCGCTGATGGCGGTTGCCACTTTGAGGATCAATTCCTTATCCCACGTCGCCGCCATGCCAATCGCTTGCGGAAAAACAGTGGCACGTCCGCTGCGGGCAACACCGTGAAGCGCTTCACTCCAATAGTTGTAATTGGGAATATTCAGGCGCGGCGTCCCTTGGGCGGGATGATTCATCATGCCTACTTTTTCATCGAGGGTAAGTCGTCCAATCAAATCCTTTACCCGTTCGGTAAATGGACGGGAAGTATCAAGATACAAAAGTTTTTCCGGTGTATCAGTCTTGCTCATGAAGCACTCCTTTGAAGTAATATTGGGTCTGGTGAAAACCATTTCATTGTTTGCTTGATAGACAGCCATCCCCTTGCCCCCGTCTCATTGACCTGAGACGGGGGTGTTAAAGGAGAGAAATAAATAAACCTTGTTTAATTCTTTCCATCCGCCCTAGGCTGAAAAGCAAATTTATAAAATCAGGAAATTTTCAGGTTGCGAAACGAGTTCAGTACAATATTGGGAAATTGATGGATACACGACTTAATCCAATCAAACCTTCTTTTTTTCAACAACATTACCGGTAACGATACCGGAAGCGAACTAAAAAATCCAGACTTACCCAATTACTTTAATAGGCAGTCTGGATTAATTTCTGACAGGAAGTGCGTTCAACCAATTTCGTCTGCATCTTGTAAGTTTCAAGTTCGAGCAATTCGCCGCCGATTAATTTAATAAGCATTTGCACCGCTACATAACCCATATCTGCGAGAAATTGATCAACAGTTGTCAGCCCCAAATACTTGGCTTCTGAAATATTATCAAACCCAACAACAGACAGATCCTCAGGGATGCGTAGTCCCAATTCTTCAGCAGCCTCGAACACGCCAATCGCCGATTGATCGTTGGCGGCAAAGATCGCCGTCGGCGGATTACTCAACTTAAGCAACTGGCGAGCATACTTGTAGCCAATTTTTTGAGTAAAGTCGCCTGGGGTGATCAGTCCTTCATCCAAATCAATACCAGCGTTCGCCAACGCATCCTGATATCCCTTCAAGCGGCGCCCAGCGCTTCCAACATCCTGGCGCCCACTGATAAAGCCAATCCGACGATGCCCCTGCCCGATAAGATATTCCATGACCTCCAAAGAGCCATGATAATTCGTCCCCTGAACCGATGGATAGTTCGGGTTAACCACATGTGGATCCACCGCAACAATGGGAGCGTTGGTAATAAATTCCGCCGCCGCAGAGGCAACAATGATCACGCCGTCAGTAATGGAATTATTTAAAAGAGAGACATAATGTTGTTCATGTAAATCTGTGCCATTCTTCTGAATATCCCCCGTTGTGTAGAGCAATAAATCAAAATTCGATTCAGCAATTGCCCTATTAACCCCTTTCATGATCTCAATTGAATACGGAAATCCAATATCTGGCACAACAAGCCCGATCAGGTTCTTTTTGTAGCTACGCATACTGCGAGCCGCCAAGTTTGATGTGTAACCAAGATCACCAATAATGGCAAGAATTCGATCTTGAGTATCACTAGCCACATCGATCTTACCGTTTAATACGCGCGAAACCGTAGAGACCGATACTCCAGCCGCTTTGGCAACATCCTGAATTGTTACTGCGCGTTTTTTATGATTCATTGTGAAACCTGAGTTGAAAAAACAGATTTTCGGTATCAATGCCGGTAACGATACCGACAGGGCTATTATTGCACGAATTTATCGAACTGTCAATAAATTTTAAGGGGCTTTTTTTGTTTCTGGCTCTCATTCGATTTTGGGCGCTACAAAATAAGATCGGACGAAAAAAAATTTACGCGCATAATTTTGATTGACGTTTCACAACTTAATATGCTAAACTGAAAGTGCTTTCAGAAAAAAACATGTCTCCTAAGAAAAAATCTCCTACCATCTATGACGTAGCCGAACTGTCCGGCGTAAGTATCTCGACGATTTCACGCGTTTTGAACTCACCGGACAAAGTCAATTCAGATACGCACAAGAGCGTGATGAAAGCCATTGATCAACTCGGCTTCGTTCCCAGAGCAGAGGCTCGCGCCCGCGCGCGGCAAAACACAGACCGCATCGGTGTATTGACGCCATTTTTCACCGCCCCATCCTTTGTACAAAGATTCAGGGGAGTTGCATCGGCTTTATCAAAGGCAAATTACGAATTGGTCATTTATCCTGTCGACTCGATGGAGCGCCTGCGAGGATACATTTCATCCATTCCATTGATGAAGAATATCGACGGGCTGATCATCATGTCCCTTTCCATCAACGAGCAGGACGCGCAAAGACTTACCAACAACGGCATGGAAACCATTCTCATCGAATACCAATACCCGCAATTGAATAGCATCGTCATCGACGATGAACATGGCGGACAACTGGCGGCGGAATACCTGATTGGAAAAGGACACAAAACATTTGCCTTTCTGGGCGATATCGAACCACCTGAAAAGTTCGCGATCCACCCCGTGAAATCGCGCCTGATGGGATTTACAAAAACCCTGCAAGCGGCGGGTTTGGCGTTGCCTGAAGCCCACATCCGCTCCGCGCCCTACACTCAGGAAGAATCCAGACAAGCGGCGTATGAAATACTCAGCCTGCCCACCCCCCCCACAGCAATATTTGCCGCGTCAGATGTACAGGCGCTAAGCATCATAAAAGTAGCGCGGGAATTGGCTATCAAAATTCCAGATGATCTGGCTGTGATTGGCTTTGACGACATTGACATGGCAGAACAACTCGACCTGACCACCATCCGCCAGCACCTGGACGAATCGGGGAAACTGGCAGCCGAGATCCTGCTCTCGCGCATTGCCGACCCATCACGTCCGCCCCAGCACGTCAATCTACCCCTCAACCTTATCGAACGCCAAACTGCATAAACAGAGGTTCCATGCCCATCCACACATCCAACAAATACTGGGTTCTTGAAACGCGCCACACTGCCTACGCATTCGGTCTCAACGAAGCAAGCCTGCTCGCACATTGTTATTGGGGCGCGCGCCTGCCCTTTGTCAAAGATTATCCCGCGCCATTCGAGCCTGCCAACTGGGCATCCACCGACGGCTATGACCATTTCATCCCCGAAGAATACCCAGGCTATGCCAACACAAAATATATTGACCCGACTCTCAAAGTCACCTTTGCGGAGGACGACCTGATTTCGGCATCCTGCAATTTGCAGATCAGGTTTAGGTCAGCGACAATACAGAAGCCACAAAGCGGTTATCCATTCAAGAAGGCTTCTCGCAATTCATGCCTGCCATTACCATGGAAGCTTGGGTCACGGATTGGGGCAAAGACCTTGTGCCGCTGGAATTCCGCTTCCATGTCAGCATGTGCGGGTCGCTTGGAGTGGGAGGAAACCTTCTGGAGTGGACACCGTCCGAGCGGGAGATTGCGGCGAACTGCATCAGCCTGTATAAAGAGATTCGTCACATCATCCAATTTGGCGACCAGTTCCGTTTAATCTCACCTCAAAAGAATGATTATTCGGCGGTGCAATACGTCAGCAAGAATAAAAGCGAAGGTGTGTTATTCATCTTCCGCACGCATATCCCCGACCCATTCAATATTCCGGTCATTTATCTGCGCGGACTGGAGCCTGATTGGGTGTACGAAATCGAAGGGATCGAAAATCCCCGCTCTGGCAAAGCCTGGATGTCCGCAGGCTTGAAGGTTGATTTGAAGAATTTGCAAAGCAAGTCGCTAAAAATCAGAAGAACAAACTCACTTTGATTTTTTCGCCAACTTGGATATTGACTCTTGAAACTGTATGTGCTAAACTAATACATGAAAGTGCTTTCAAGATAACGCTTTCACAAATCTAAACTCGTGTTTTTTCACAGGAGGTGTGTTGTTCAGCCAAATAATAACAATAGCCCAGCCTGTGTCGAATATTAAGCCCCATTTCAAACTGTATGAGGAGAACAAATAAATGAATAAGAAATCCCTGTTATGGTCCCTAGTTAGCATGTTGGTTTTGGCATCCATGGTGCTTGCCGCCTGCGGAGCCCCCGCAACCGCAGCGCCTGTTGCAACCGAAGCCCCTGCCGCAACCGAAGCCCCCGCCGCAACTGAAGCTCCTGCTGCAACCGAAGCCCCCGCCGCAACCGGAACATTCCTTGAGCGCGCCTACGCTGGCGAGTTTAAGGGAACCGTTGTAACCGCCACAGGCCCGTTTGTGGATGCAGATGCCCAAAAATTTGATGCCACCATGGCTTCATTTGAAGAAGCCACCGGCATTGATATTCAATATCAAGGCTCCAAGGAATTCGAAGCCTCTGTCAAAGCGTCAATTGACGCTGGCAGCGCCGCTGACGTAATCGACTTCCCCCAGCCCGGCTTGCTTGGCACATTTGTTGCCCAAGGCAAAATCATTGACATCAGCCAATACCTTGACATGGAAGCAGTCGCCGCCAATTACAATCAATCCTGGCTCGATATGGCTACCATGGAAGGACCTGACGGCCCAATCATGGCTGGTATTTGGGAACGTGTAAACGGCAAATCCCTCGTTTGGTACCCCAAGAAAGCATGGGACGAGGCTGGTTATGCAATCCCAACCACTTGGGAAGAAATGACCACCCTCATGGACCAAATGGTTGCTGATGGCTCCACCCCTTGGTGTGTCGGTATTGAATCCGGCGCTGCCACTGGTTGGGCTGCCACCGACTGGATGGAAGAAATCATGCTCCGCACCACCACCCTTGAGAACTACGATGCCTGGGTCAAGGGCGAACTTCCCTTCAGCTCACCTGAAGTTAAGAATGCCGCTGAAGTTATGACCTCCGTTTGGGCTGATAAGTATGTGTACGGCGGACGCGCCAGCATCGTCGAAACCTCTTTCGGTGATGCCCCACTCCCCATGTTCGATGCCGACGGCCCCAAATGCTGGATGCACAAACAGGGTAACTTCATCACCTCCTTCTTCCCCGAAGGCGCAGTTGGTGGCGTAGATTACAGCTTCTTCTACTTCCCTGGAAAAGATGAAGCCTACGGCAAGCCCGTTCTCGTTGCTGGTGACATCTGGGCTGCAACAAATGATCGCCCCGAAGTTATGGCTGTCATGGAATACTTCACCAAGGGTGAACACCTCAAGGTGTGGATGGAACAAGGCGGCGCGATTGCTCCTCACAAAGATGCAGACCTCGCCTGGTACGGAAATGACATCGAACGCGGCGTTGCTGAAATCATCCAAAACGCAACCTCCGTCCGCTTTGACGGTTCTGACTTGATGCCCGGCGCTGTCGGCGCTGGCACCTTCTGGTCCGAAATGACCAACTATATTTCCGGCGCTACAGACCTCGATACTGCCCTCAAGAATATCGACGCCTCCTGGCCCAAGTAAATATAACAAGTAATAAACGTGTCGGCTTGCAAGTGCAAGCCGACACGTTCTTAAATAATCTTTTTTGATACAATAGCAATTATTCAGCCCTTTCATATTTGCCGCATAACTAAAAAGTAATAAAAGGATCGGTGGTAAATCCCATGACTTCAACTACAAATGGCGCTCGGTCTGGTCGGTCAAACAGCAGGATTATCACAAGCGTATTGGCAATTATCCCCCTGCTTGTATCCCTTGCTATTTTGGTATGGGGATTTTTCTTTTTACGTGACATTCAACTGGCAAAAGACTCCAATGTTCCACAGGTTATTACTGTTTTAATGGCAATCATTTGGGGTGTTGGCGGCGTGGTACTGCTCTTTACCACAGCCAATTTTTTCATCGAACAATTACCTGATGTGTGGACGCACCGCCTGCAACCCGTCATCTTTGTTGGGCCGGCAATTCTCATGCTTGTTTGGGCATTGGTCATTCCCACCATCCGCACGTTGATTTTGAGCTTTTATGATGAAGCCAGCGTCAACTTCATTTGGTTTGAAAACTTCAAATACGTCTTCACCAACGAAGGCATGTTGACTGTCTTTCGCAACAACTTAATGTGGATGATCTTCGGAACGATATTTACCGTCTCGTCAGGCTTGCTGATCGCCGTACTGGCAGACAAAAGTAAATTCGAATCTTTTGCCAAAGCTTTGATCTTCATGCCAATGGCAATTTCATTCGTCGGCGCAGGCGTGATCTGGAATTTTGTATACTCGGTCAAACCCGTGGATGCGCCGCAGA
>JAIFKY010000177.1 GCA_020049345.1 Anaerolinea sp. | reverse complement strand
GGGAAACTACCTTGCATTATTTCATTACCGGCGTTGCTGGCTTCATTGCCAGCAACCTCACTGATCGTCTTTTATCATCTGGACATATAGTCACTGGCTATGACAACTTTTCCACCGGACAGGAGGACTTCGTTGCCTCTGCACTCCAAAGCCCAAACTTCAACCTTGTTCGCGCAGATGTGCTTGATCTGTCTTCGCTTACAGAAGCTATGCGTGGCGCTGATTTTGTTTTCCACCTTGCAGCCAACGCCGACGTGCGTTTTGGAACCGATCACCCGCGCAAAGACCTCGAACAAAATACCATTGCCACTTACAATGTTCTTGAAGCCGCGCAAAGACCTCGAACAAAATACCATTGCCACTTACAATGTTCTTGAAGCCATGCGTGCCAATAACGTGAAACGCATTGCCTTCTCTTCGACCGGCTCGGTCTATGGTGAAGCAAAGGTTATCCCCACGCCTGAAGACGCACCATTCCCTGTGCAGACATCTTTATATGGTGCGTCAAAACTTGCCGGCGAAGGCTTGATAGCCGCCTATTGCGAAGGATTTGGTTTTACGGGCTATATCTTTCGATTTGTGTCTATTCTTGGTGAGCGATATACGCACGGACACGTTTTTGACTTCTACAAAAAACTTTTGGAAAATCCAAACGAACTTCCTGTCCTTGGCAACGGTCATCAGCGAAAATCCTACCTGTATATTCAAGACTGTATAGATGCAATATTATGTGTTGTTGAAAACGCGCAGGAAAAAGTCAACATCTACAACCTTGGCGCGGATGAATATTGCGAAGTGAATGACTCGATTGGCTGGATATGCTCTCATTTGGATGTAAATCCTGAAAGAAAATATTCTGGTGGCGAACGCGGCTGGATTGGCGATAACCCATTTATCTTTCTTGATACAACCAAAGTCCGTACGCTGGGGTGGAAGCCAAAACTGACCATTCAACAAGGCATTATCAGAACTCTGGAATACCTGCAAGAAAATCAATGGATATTGGAGCGCAGATGAAAGTTTGTGTAGTTGGTCTTTGGCATTTGGGCTCTGTCACAGCGGCCTGTCTCTCGTCGGGTGGGCACCAGGTTTATGGCTTGGATTTTGATGCACAGGTCATTGATGGATTAAGTCAAGGCAAGGCACCCCTCTTTGAACCCGGGCTGGATGAACTCGTTCAAAAAGGAATACAAGCCCAGACTCTTCGCTTTACTACCGACCCTGAACTTGCAGCACGCGACGCGGCAGTCATCTGGTTGACTTACGATACGCCTGTGGATGAAGACGACCGCGCCGATGTTGATTACGTCATCGAGCGCATGTCGCGTTTATTTCCATATCTCCAAAATGGGCAGGAAGTTTTGGTTTCTTCGCAATTGCCAGCGGGAAGCTGCAGGCGGTTACAGGAAATGTTTGAAAAAGCATATCCGAATCAAAAAACTGTTGGCTTTTCATGCTCGCCTGAAAACCTGCGGCTCGGAAAAGCTATATCTGTTTTTACGCAGCCGGATCGTGTTGTGATCGGCACGCGCACTGAAAAGAGCCAGGCTGTATTCAAGGAGCTTCTGTCACCATTCACAGACCGTATTGAATGGATGGGCGTGGAATCTGCTGAAATGACCAAACATGCCTTGAACGCATTCCTTGCAACGTCAGTCACTTTTATCAATGAAATTGCAGTGTTATGTGAGCAGGTTGGCGCAGATGCCAAAGAAGTGGAGCGAGGACTCAAGACCGAAGCACGTATCGGTCCCAAGGCCTATCTCGGCCCTGGCGGCGCTTTTGCAGGAGGTACTCTCGCGCGCGATATTGCATTCCTCAGCCAATTGGGAGAAAAATATCAACAGCCCATTCACATATTTCCCGCCGTCAAAGCCAGCAACGATGCGCACAAATTATGGCATCTTCGCCATTTAGAAAAATCACTTGGCGGTGTGCGCGGTAAAACAATTGCTGTTTGGGGATTGACCTATAAACCAGGCACAAACACTCTGCGGCGTTCCAGCGCCATTGAACTATGCCAATCTTTGCTGGCACAGGGGGCCAAAGTTCAGGCGCACGATCCATCACTTAAAACCCTTCCCGGTGAATTTTCTGAAATTCAATTATGTGCCTCCGTTGACGAAGCCGCTCAAAATGCAGATGCGCTTGTCATTGCCACAGAATGGCCTGATTATAAAAACGTAAGACTGAATGAGACACTTCAAAAGATGAATAATTTCTTGGTTTTGGATGCCAATCGTTTTCTTGCGCACGAAATTTCAAGTGTAACCATGGAAGGCGTAAAATATATCACCATAGGAAAATCAAGCTGATGTCTGATCTTCTTGTTGGACGTAATGCAATTATCACAGGCGCAAATCAAGGGTTGGGTCTTGCCATTGCACGCGCATATATTGAGCAGGGCGCAAATATCCTGATCTGCGCGCGCGACATACAGAAGTTACAATCCGCTTATGATGAGTTGCGCCTGCTTGCCCGAAGCGGGCAAGGGGTCGAAAAATTTCAAGCTGATGTCTCCAGTCAAAAAGATGTTGAGGCGCTGATTCAATTTGCACTTGAGAAATTTCAACAAATACATATTCTTGTCAACAATGCGGGAGTATATGGGCCCAAAGGAAAGATCGAGGATGTTAATTGGGATGAATGGGAACAGGCAATTCGTATCAATTTATTCGGTTCCATTTTAGTTGCCCGCTCCATTCTGCCACATTTTCGTAAATGCCATTACGGCAAGATCATTCAACTCTCGGGTGGCGGGGCAACAAATCCTCTGCCTTTTATTAGCGCGTATGCCGCTTCGAAGGCGGGCATTGTCCGTTTTATGGAAACACTTGCCGAGGAAACACGTGAAGATCATATTGACATCAACTCCATCGCCCCAGGTGCGTTGAATACACGTTTGCTTGATGAAGTGTTGGAAGCTGGACCTGAAATAGTTGGTAAAGTATTTTATGACCGCGCCATCAAACAAAAAGAGACTGGCGGTGCGCCGCTTGAAAAAGGCGCTGATCTTTCCGTCTTTCTCGCCTCGTCAGCCAGCGATGGCGTTACGGGTAAACTTATTAGTGCAGTTTGGGATCCTTGGCAAAGCTTTTCCGAACATCAACAAGAGCTCGTTAAAAGTGATATCTATACTTTACGCCGCATTGTTCCCAAAGATCGCGGCATGGATTGGGGTGACGTATAGTTAACCAGAAAAGCGTGTCCATATCAGAAGCCAACAAAACAGCTTGGTTTGTTGGCTTCTGATATGGACAAAAATTGTCTGGATACAACACCAGGTCGACCGCAAATTATGGCTTTCTCAAAGTAAGTTTACATGTTTTCAGTTTGTAGCAAGGCTTAACGCGAAAAACGCCAATTGGGCGAATTTTCGCGGAATTCTTGTTAAAAAATTCAACTTTGAGGAAGCTATGGACCGCCCATTTCATTTTGTAGTGTTTCACGGATACGAAGAAGTATAATAAAAATAGGTAAGACGTTTTTTTATTCTAGGAGATTGTTGCAATGAAGCCAATTATTATTATCCCCGCCTATCAACCTGAACAGCAATTAATTAGATTGATAGAAGAACTTGTCATTGACCCTGAACAAAAAATTGTTGTTATTGATGATGGCTCTACAAGCGAGCATTTGATTTTTTTTGACTTCATATCCAAGCATTTTAGCGCAGTCGAAATATTGCGTCATGCAGTTAACCTCGGCAAAGGGCAAGCCCTCAAGACTGGATTTAATCATTTTTTAGTGCATTATGCTCAGGATTTTCCGGGTGTTGTCACTGCTGATGCAGATGGGCAACATGTTAGGGATGATATTCTTCGCGTTTCTCAAGCGTTGCAAACGCATCCGCATGCGCTTTGCTTAGGTAGTCGAACGCTGAGTGGAAATGTGCCATTCAGACGCTTGTTTGGCAACAAACTAACAATCTTTATTTTTAAGATGGTGACAGGCGTAACCTTGATGGATACTCAAACCGGATTGCGCGGAATCCCTACGAATTTCTTGAAGGAACTTTTACATTCTACAGATACCGGCTATGATTTTGAGTTGGATATGTTGATTCGGGCTGCCCATAAAGGGGTTCGATTTTACGAACTGCCAATTCAAACTATATATATGGAAAATAATAAAGGTTCTCACTTTAACTATTTCAGGGACTCGTTTAAGATCTATTTTGTTTTTCTGCGTTTTTCGATACTGTCGCTCGTAACAGCAATGATTGACTACCTGGTCTTTGCCCTTACTTTCTGGTGTTTTCATAATCTTTTGTTGGGAATTGTTTTGGCCCGTCTTGTGGCAGGCGTCTTTCAATTTTCTGTAGCAAAAAATTGGGTCTTTAAGTCTTCAAATAAATTGATCAGCGAAGCGGTTAAGTATGTTACTCTTGTTGTAGGTTTAATGTTTTTAGCCTACGGTTTGATTACGCCGATGGTGATCTATCTACATTTTAATCCTTACATCTCCAAAGTGATTGCGGAAGGAGGTGTTTTCTTGTTGAGTTTTGCAGCCCAAAATTTATTCGTTTACGCAAAACCATCGATTGAAAATGATAAAACAGACTGGGATTCTTATTACAATGCCCCATTTAAAACCGCGTCTATTTCTCGTAAATTCACTGAAAAAAAATTACATCAGATGATTCAAACCTTCAAACCTGAAGGTATTCAGCATATTTGTGAGTTTGGAGGCGGAAATAGCTATTTCTTCTACAAACTAAGGGAAAAATATCCTCAAGCCTTTTACACAATTATTGATAATAACCAACGGGGTTTGGATATCTTCCAGGAACAACATCGCGATGATCAGATGACTGCTGTTCTAAATGGTGACGTAATCAAACCTGATTTTTCTATTGAAAAAGCCGACCTCATTTTTAGCATTGGTCTGATCGAACATTTTTCACCCCAAAACACAGCTAAATCTATCCAGACTCATTTTTCTTGTGCTAAACTTGGTTCTTTGGTCATCATTACGTTCCCAACTCCAACTTGGTTGTATGTGACCGCGCGTTATTTAACAGAGTTGGCAGGATTTTGGAAATTTCCGGATGAACGTCCTTTACAGATTAAAGAGGTCGTTGATGAGGTGGCGAAGTATGGTGATATTTTACATATATCCATCAATTGGCCGGTGGTTTTTACCCAAGGGATTGTTGTTGCCCGCGTTAGATAAAATAATTTTTTAAGATAAAGGTAGCTATGATTGTCGCGTTAGGTGTATTGTCCATGTTTCAGCTAGTGTTTTTGCCGGGTTTAATCGCTTCTCAATTGGCTAAATTGCGGGGCGTGGGCAATGTCATTTTGGTTTCCTTGGCATTGAGCCCAATCATTAACTATCTTTTTGTACTTATAACTACTACCCTTGGGCTTTATAATCAGACTATATCATTGATATTCTTTGGATCTGAGGTTGTTTTTCTAATCTATCTGACATACCCAGTTCTTAATAAGACGATGGAGCAGATATTAAACTATCAAGATATCGCCATTTTTTTAAAGAAATATTTCAACAAAAATAATAATAAAAACGGCTGGTTTGGAGTTTTCACTAAAGTAATTTTTGGTGTAATTTTTATTCTAGCTGTCTATTGGATTGTAGACTACGCATCAATCTATGTCGTTCAAAAAGATTCAGTTTTCAGAACTGGGGATGCTGTTTTCTCTTGGGATCGCTGGGCGGTTGGTTGGTATGACAATCACATTCCCCATCCAACATATCAATACCCCCAATTAATTCCTACAAACTGGTCGCTCACTTACCAGTTTGTAGGCGATTCACAAATAAAATTTTTTGCTAAAAACTTTATGGGGTTGGTTGAAATCTATATTCTTTTGGTTATCTTTATATTAGGGATGGTTAAACGCCAGATAGGGTATTTCCTCGGCGTTGTTTTCACTGCAGAGTTACAAAGGCTTTTTGGCTCAAACGGCACTGGCTATGTGGATTCTTCAGTGGCGTTTTTTGCATTGGCATCAGTGGCTTGTCTTTTAATTGCCAGTGAAGAGGAAGATGATGGTCAGAACAAGTCCGTTTATATTTATATTGGCGCGATTGTTGCGGCTGGCGCAGCGGTTACCAAGCAAGGAGGATTATGGATGGCTTTGGCTTATCCATTCTTATTGTTTTTTACAAGAAGCAAAAACGAAAATCGAAATTATGCATATCGTTACATTCCTGGAATTTTAGCGATTTTCGCTTTAATAATTTTTCCTTGGTATGGCTATAAAGTGTATCAAATTCAAATGGGGCAAGACCTTCCGGGTAACGGCTTAGTGGAGCTGGCAAGGCAAGACCCTGGTAAGCCTGATAGAAATTGGAAGCAGCAAATCGGGCATTCTCTTGAATTGATACAATCTCGGATTGAGTATAAATTTGTCTCTGGAAATTTAATTGTAGTATTACTCGGCCTTTTGATGTTATCCGCTTGTAGGGATAGATTTTATCAATTCGTTATAGGGCTAGTCATCATTCCTTATGCGTTGCTATGGGCATTGTATTTTAGCTATGATTTGCGCAACTTTAATCTGGTTGTTCCTCTTATTGGTTTAACTGCAGGAATAGGACTGCAATGGCTGTTTGATAATCTTATGACTTTTGGGTTGAGGGTGTTGAAATTTACCAAGGTCGTTTATTTGCTCGTTCCGATTCTTGCCATCTTCTTGTTGCCTCTTCGATACTCTGACACGTATATGATAAACAGATCAATTGCGAAGCAAAAAGAAGTAGGGGATCCAGCCTTGAATAAAAAATTATACGAATATCAATCCGAATACGGTATTGATGGAAATATTTTGACCGATTGGCCATACCTTGAATTTCTTCCCGGGTTAAAAGAACATTTTGTACATGGCTATTCTGGTTCTCCAATGTTTCTCGAACAATTCAATGATCCGTCAGTAGGTTATGCGCTGCTTATCAAAGAGTGGATGTCTCGGGAAGCTATTGACTATGTTGAACAAAAAATTGCGCAAGGCGAGATGGAAGTGATTTTTAGAGACCCCCCCTATTTATTTGTGATTGTCTGTCATGGGGCTTGTGACAAGTAACCATTGTGAATTTTCATTTGTCTTTTTTGTCAAGTGTATTCGCTTTCTTTATTTTCTGTTTGATGAGAATTATATGAATAAATTTCCTGGTGTTGCAATTTTAGGTTGTGGATTAATTGGACAAAAACGCGCCAAGGCATTGTGGATTAATTGGACAAAAACGCGCCAAGGCATTGAAAGGCGCGCGGCTTCGTATTTGTGCGGACCTGGATGCTGGTCGGGCACAACAACTGGCACGATCCTACCCTGATGCTGAATCCACCACTGACTGGCGCTCTGCAATTCATCGTGACGATGTGGATATTGTCATTGTCGCCACCACGAATCAAGCATTGGTTGAAACCAGTCTCGAAGCCGCGAATGCGGGCAAACATCTTATTATTGAGAAACCGGCCGCACGTAATGTCGCTGAATTGGATGCGTTAATCAACGCTGTACAGAAGAATAATGTTTTGGCGCGCGTTGGCTTTAATCATCGTTACCACCCAGCCTTGCTCAAAGCGCATGAACTTTTGGATGCAGGTGAACTTGGCGAACTCATGTTTATCCGCGGGCGCTATGGCCACGGCGGGCGTATCGGCTATGACCGTGAATGGCGTGCTGATCCCACTCTTTCCGGCGGTGGTGAATTAATTGATCAGGGTGTTCACTTAATAGATTTATCGCGTTGGTTTATGGGCGATTTTGTGTCAACCGAAGGCTTCGCACATACCTATTATTGGGATATGCCCGTTGA